>JBNMIE010000107.1:0-8320 GCA_050873125.1 Prevotella sp. | reverse complement strand
GTTCGGCTCAAACGAGAGGTTCTTCTTGTTGAAGATGTCGCGGCCGAACACACGCTTGCGGTATTTGTCGAGCACGGCCTGCTCCATCAGCTGCTCTGCCTGCAGCGAGTCGTCGGGGGCAAACGTGTTGAGTGCTCCCTCCATCTGGGCTTGCTGTTGCTGGCGTTCCTCCTTGCTCATGTTGTAGTAGGCGCCGGGCAGGTCTTTCACCTTGTAGGAGGGTTGCTTCTTCTCCCCGTTGTTGACCCGGGTGCGGTCGTCAGCCTTCAGCGAGTTTCTGTCTGTCGAGGTCGACACCTGTCCCAAGCCCTGTCCTTTCGACATGCGCTCGTAGGTTTTCCTCACCCGTCGTATCTGGCTGATGTCCACACCGTTCTGCATCAGCTTGGTCACAATCTCCGCTTGGGAGGCGCCACGCTCATGCTCTTTCACCACCATTTTCATCACTTGGTCGTCGGTCATCGACTGTGCCATCATGGACATGGGACATGTGAACAACAGCAACAGATATATAATGTATCGTTTCATACTTGGTTTTTATGTTTGTCTTCTAATATAACTTATACATGGTTAAATTGTTGCAAAGATAGTGATTTATTTTTGCATTGGGGCCTTGAAACGGGAATAATGTGGGGCGGAAAGGAAAAAGACGGGCCAAAATTTGCACGTTCGGCGGAATATCCTTATCTTTGCAGCCCATTGTTCCATCCACAAGGGACTATCGAATCGGGGCTGACCGGATTTGACAGCGGGTTGGAATGATACGTAAGCACGCGGAGCGCGGACTGTCGGCTCCTTAATCCCGGTGGTCAAAAATTTATCTGGCGAAAACAATTACGCTCTCGCTGCCTAGTCGAAGTACAGTAGACTACTGGCTTTATTCCGTCACCAGGTGACGGAACGAGACATCGCTCAAAGGCTGTTGTTCCGAAGCTATTTGGTCAAGCGGTGCGGTTAAATCGGAAATAGTCTGCCATGGCCTCGCTTGGCGGATGAAATTTTAGAGGATAAGGCTGCGGTTGGTGGTCCAGGTCTTGCCACAGCTCGAAAACCCAAGGCTGGAATAAACGTGTAGAAAGCGTGTTGTTTCCCTGTTTGGACGAGGGTTCAACCCCCTCCAGCTCCACTCCATAAGCTACAGAAGCCGCTCCTTCAGCGACTTCTGTTTTTTGTTTCTGCCTCATGAGTGAAACTTCTGTTAAATATATGCAAAGTATATGGAATAACGTGGGCTTATCGAATAAATATGTATACATTTGCCGGAAATTTCAATAAAAACGAGAAAGAATATGAAAAAGATTATGCTCATGATGGTGATGTTGCTCGGCGCACTCACCATGACAATGGCACAGAACGCTCCAAAGCAGGCCGAGATAAAATTCGATAAGCTCACACACGACTTCGGCACCATCTCCGACAAGGCCCCCGTGCAGAAATGCACCTTCACCTTCACCAATGTCGGCGACGCACCACTGGTCATCAACCAGGCCGTGGCAAGCTGCGGATGCACCGTTCCACAGTATTCCAAGAAGCCCATCATGCCGGGTGAGAAAGGTTCCATCACCGTGACCTTCAACAGCCGCGGACAGTTCCCTTCCCACTTCAAGAAGACCGTCACCGTGCGCAGCAACGGCAAGATTGAGATGACGCGCCTCTATATCGAGGGCACCATCACCGACAAGTAAAGTTTTAGAGATTCAACTGCAGCAACAACGGCAGATGGTCGCTGCAACCACCAAGATAGCTGCCGCCAAGATAAGTTCGTTTGGGCCTGATTCCACCATAGGTGGGGTCAGGCTCAATCATGTATGGGATGGCGTGGAGCCAGCAGCCCGCCACACATCCCGCAAGATTTCCGTTCACCATCACGTGGTCGATGGTCTGCCACCGCCCCTTGTAGCGGTAGCTGCCAGCCACACCGAGCGCCGCGTCAGCCTGTGGCGCCACATCTCTCAGTCCATGCTCCGACAGATACACCAACGACGGGTCCCTCGCCTCGTCGTTGAAGTCGCCCGCCACAACTATCTTCGCTCCCGGCGACACGGCGAGGATGGAGTCGGCGGAAGCCAGCAGCCTCCTTGCCACTTGTTTCCGGAAGGGATCGGTACGCCCTGCCCCACCCCAGCGGCTCGGGGCGTGCACCACGAAGACGTGGAGGGTATCGCCCGAGGGCACAAGGCCCGCCACATAAAGGATGTCGCGCGTGGGGCGCATGCCGGGCAGTGGAGCCACCCGCAGCGAACAATGGCGCAGGGGACGGAAACGGTCGGGCAGGTAGAGCAGCGCCACGTCGATGCCTCGGGCGTCGGGCGAGTCGGTCATCCGGTAGTCATAACCGAAACAGCGCAACAGTGAGCGCCTTGTCAGCCCCACCATCACGCTGTCATTCTCCACCTCGCACAGAGCCACCAGGTCGGGCACCCGACCATTCCGATGGGCGCCCGACACGATGACTCTGCCGATGTCGTTGAGTTTTTTCCAATACTTGCCGGCGGTCCATTCCCGTGAGCCGCCCGGCAGATAGTCATAGTCGTTGTGTCCCCTGTCGTGGCTGCAGTCGAAGAGATTCTCGCAGTTCAGCTCGAGCAGGGAGAAGATTATGGTCAGGAGGAACGTCAAGCGATGTCCTCCTTGACATTCTTTCTGATCTTGGTCAGATAGGCCTTCATGCCCTCCGAGTCCTTGTGGTCGATGATGTCGAGCAGTTCCTTCAGCTCGTCCCTGATCTGCGACACCTGGTCGTGGGTGTAGGGGTTGAAGAGGATTTCCTGCAGCAGGTAGTCGTCCTCGTTGAGCACGCCCTTGGCTATCTGCATGTGGCGCTTGAAGGTGGTGCCCGGGGCGTCCTGGTGCTTCATCACCGCCGCGAAGACGAAGGTGCTCACGAAGGGGATGCTCAGCGAGTAGGCCACAGTCTTGTCGTGCTCCTCGAAGCTGTATTCATAGATGTTGAGTCCCAGGCGCTGGTAGAGGTCCTTGAAGAATATCTTGCCCATGTAGTCGCCCTCGTTGATGATGATGGCGTTCTCCTCGCTCAGCTGGTTGAGGTTGGCGAAGGTGGGGCCGAACATCGGGTGGGTGCTCACATAGCGGTGGCCCGTGTGCTCATAGAACTCGTGGAGTCCGGTCTTCACGCTGCTGATGTCGCTGATGATGCAGTCCTTGGGCAGGTGGGGCAGGATTTCCTCGAAGGCGGGGATGGTGTATTTGACGGTCACGGCGTTGATGACCAGCTCCGGCTCAAACTGCTCCACCTCCTCGTAGGAGGTGAAGCGTTGGCAGTTGTAGGTGAAGCGCAGGCGGCGCGGGTCTTTCTCGAAGACGGCAGTCTCATGGTCGAAACTGAGCAGGTCGAGGAAGAAGCTGCCCATCTTGCCGGCGCCCATTATCAGTATTCTCATCCTTTTTTCCTTCCTTATTGGTTGATGATGTCCATCTGCTGGCGCACGCTCTCCTCGTGCACAGCCTCGAAGATGGTGCGCACGAAGTCGTTGTCCATGCCGCAGAGTGCGCCCTGTGCGCCGCGCTTGTCGAGAATCTCGCCGTAGCGTGTGGGCTGCAGCACGGTCATGTTGTGCTCCTTCTTATACTGTCCGATCTCGCGGCAGACGCGCATACGCTTGGAGAGCAGGTCCATCAGCTGGTTGTCGAGGTCGTCGATCTGGTGACGCAGCTGGGTGATACCCTCGGTGGTGACGGTCTCGTCGCGGATGACGAGCAGGTTGAGGATATAGTCGAGCACGTCGGGTGTGACCTGCTGCTTGGCGTCGCTCCATGCCTCGTCGGGGTTGCAGTGGCTCTCGACGATCAGTCCGTCGAAACCGAGGTCCATGGCCTGCTGGCAGAGCGGTGCGATGAGCTCGCGGCGGCCGCCGATGTGCGACGGGTCGCAGATGATGGGCAGGTTGGGGATGCGGCGGCGCAACTCGATGGGGATTTGCCACATCGGCATGTTGCGGTATATTTTCTTGTCATAGCTGGAGAAGCCGCGGTGGATGGCTGCCAGGCGCTTCACACCTGCCTGGTTGATGCGCTCCAGAGCGCCAATCCAAAGCTCGAGGTCGGGGTTGACGGGGTTCTTGACGAACACGGGGATGTCCACACCCTTCAAGCTGTCGGCCAGGGCCTGCATGGCGAAGGGGTTGGCAGAGGTGCGGGCGCCCACCCACAGCACGTCGAGACCGTATTTCAAGCAGAGTTCCACATGCTCCGGTGTGGCCACCTCGGTGGTGATGAGCATGCCTGTCTCCTCCTTGACGCGCTGCATCCAGGGCAGAGCCTTCTCGCCGTTGCCCTCGAAGCCTCCTGGCTTGGTGCGTGGCTTCCAGATGCCGGCACGGAACATGTGGCATCCTTTGGCGGCCAGTTGTCTGGCGGTGGTCATCACTTGCTCTTCCGTCTCTGCCGAGCATGGACCGGCGATGACGAAGGGACGTTCGTTGTCACAGGGGAGATTCAATGGTTCTAATTCTAATTCCATCTTCTTATGTGTTTTAGTTGTTTGTTTTCTTTGATGATTATTTTCCGAACACTTTTCTGACGCGCTCGAGCGCCTCCTTCATCTTCTCGTCCTTGGCGCAGAGCGAGATGCGCACATAGCGCTTGCCGTTGCTTCCGAAGATGAATCCGGGGGTGATGAACACGCGGGCCTCGTGGAGCACTTTCTCCGTCAGGTCCTCCACGTCGGCATAGCTCTCGGGAATCTTGCCCCAGAGGAACATGCCCACCTGTTGCGGGTCGTAGGTGCAGCCCAGGGCGGTCATGATCTGCTCGGCGATGTCGCGGCGGCGGCGGTAGGTATGAATGTTGGCCTCCTCGTGCCAGGCCTCGGTGTTCTCGTTGAGGGCCTCGGCGGCGGCGAGCTGTATGCCGCGGAAGGTGCCGCTGTCGATGTTGCTCTTGATCTTGAGTATCCAACTGATGAAGGTGGGGTTGCTGGCGCACATGCCCACACGCCATCCCGGCATGTTGTGGCTCTTGCTCATCGAGTTGAACTCAATGCAGCAGTCCTTGGCGCCCTCCACCTGGAGGAGCGAGCGGTGCTCGCGGTTGAGGATGAACGAATAGGGATTGTCGTTGACCACCACGATGCCGTGCTTGCGGGCGAACGCCACGAGACGCTCATAGGTATCCATGCGGGCGTTGCCGCCGGTGGGCATGTTGGGATAGTTGGTCCACATCAGTTTCACGCGGCTCAGGTCCATACTCTCCAGCTCGTCGAAGTCGGGCTGCCAGCCGTTGTCCTCGCGCAGGTTGTAGTTCACCACCTTGGCGCCGAGAATCTTGCTCAACGAGGTGTAGGTGGGATAGCCGGGGTTGGGCACGAGCACCTCGTCGCCGGGATTGACAAAGGCGAGCGTGGTGTGGAGGATGCCCTCCTTGCTGCCGATGAGGGGCTGTATCTCGGTGGCGGGGTCGAGGTCCACGCCGTACCAGCGCTTGTAGAATCCCGCCATGGCCTGCCGCAGTTCGGGCGTGCCCATGGTGGGCTGGTAGCCGTGGGCGGAGGGCTGTCGGGCCACTTCGCAGAGTTTGTCTATCGTCTGTTGTGAGGGTGGCATGTCGGGACTGCCGATGGCGAGGCTGATGATGTCCTGCCCCTCGGCGTTGAGCCGTGCCACTTCCTTGAGTTTCCGGCTGAAGTAGTATTCCTGCACTTCAGCCAACCTGTTTGCCGGTTTTATTTCCATAGTCTTGGTGATTGTTTACATTTCAAACGCTTCATACTCTCCCAATATCTTGATGCTCTTCGTCAGCGGCGTGATGGCGTCGATGCTCTGGCGGTAGCGCGTCAGGTTGCTGTAGGTCACGTCCACGTAGAACAGATATTCCCACTCGTGGCCGATGATGGGCAGCGACTGTATCTTGGTGAGGTTGATGTCATAGAAGGAAAGGATGGTGAGCACCTTGGAGAGCGACCCCTCCTCGTGGGAGAGGGAGAAGACGAGGCTCGACTTGTTGGAGCGCTCGAGCGGCCGCAGGAAGTCGGCTTTCCGCGGGTCGCACACCACGAGAAAGCGGGTGAAGTTGTGCTTGTTGTCCTGGATGGAGTCCTCGAGCACCTTCAGCCCGTAGTGTCGGGCGGCGGAGGCGCTGCAGATGGCGGCCCATCCTCGGCAGCCGTTCTGCCGGATATATTCCGCCGAGCCAGCGGTGTCCTCGGCCTCCACGGCCTTCAGCTCGGGATGGTTGGCCAGGTAGTTGCGGCACTGCATGAGGGCCACCGGATGTGAGTGCACCTCGCGGATGGTGTCCCATGTGTCCTCGGGCAGGCAGCAGATGCAGTGCTCGATGTGGAGCTTGTGCTCGCCGACGATGGTCGTCCCCGAGTCGCGCAGCAGCTCGTAGTTGTGGAGCAGCGAGCCGGCGATGGTGTTCTCGATGGCCACCAGGCCGATCACGGTGGGGTCGCGCTTCACGTTCTCAAACACTTGCTCGAACGTGGCGCAGCAGATCAGCTGCACCTGCTCGTCCGCGAAATGCTCGTGGGCGGCAATGTCGTGGAACGAACCGACGACTCCTTGTATGGCTATTCTTCTCATATCTTTCCTTTTTCCTGTAATGAAAAATCCCGCTTCACTGTCATGTGGAGCGGGATTCATATAGATTTCATTCTATGATTGGTTCCTAAGTTGAAATTCACACGCAACTTCCCGCTCTGCAAGTGCTTGCAAAGTAAAAATAAAAAAAGTAATAGAAAGATGCGTAAAACTTGTTCATTTCTCTTTATTTTAATGATTACGATTGCAAAAGTATAACTTTTCCGTGAACCGTGCAAACATTTCGACAGAAAAATGTCTTTTTTCTTTCATCCTCGTCCTCTTCCCCACTCTTCCCAAGGGATTGAAGCCCCCTCTGCGCTCTGCCGAACGCACGCTTGCCACAGCTAAGAGGTAGGCTGACGAACGCATGCTTGCTGCAACTAAGAGGTAGACTGACGAACAGCACGCTTGCTACCCGAAGAGCAAGGCTGACGAATGACACACTTGCTACAGCTAAGAGGCAGGCTGAAAGTCTGCCAAGAACATAGCCCGGGGCAACCGCCCCGGGAACACAAGCGCCAACGCCACGCCCTACAGGGACAAAAGAACAAAACCGCCGCATAAAGCGTTGTAAATCAGATTATTTCTTCAGCAGTTCGTCGACCTTGGCGACCAGACGGGCGAACTCCGCCTCGTCATACAAGCGGGTACGCATCACGATCTTGCCATCACGGCCGATGAGCACGTTGCGCGTCACGCCAGACTCCTTGAGGGCGAACAGTCCGAAAATGTCGGCACCGGGGTCGAGGCCGAGCGGATAGGTCACGCCGGTCTGACTGGCGAAGGCCTTCACCTTCTCGAGCGGCTCGTCGCGGTCCACGCCGATGAACACGAAATCCTTGTCGTCCTTGTGCTTCTGCCATATCTGCGCCTCGAGCTGCGGCATCTCCTTGCGACACACGCCGCACCAGCTGGCGGTGAACTGCAAGAGCACCACCTTGCCCCTCAGCTCCGAGAGCTTCACCTCGCGTCCGTCGGTCAGCCGGATGGTGAAGTCGGGCGCCATGTCGCCGTCGCGCACGACATACCCGTTGCTGTCGGCCTTCTCCAGCTGTTCCTTTGCCGTTTTATTCCCGGCGCGCTGTGCGTCGGCGCATGCCGTGAACGCCACGAGGAGCGCCATCATCATCAACAGTCTTTTCATCTTTTCCATCATATTCGTTTGTTTTTTATTTTTCCAAAGAGATAATGCAGTGGGGCACAAAGATACTACCCTTTAATATATGACAGTCACCCCTACTCGATTGAATTTGGATGAGACAATTCGTATCCAATACCAAGCGACTCATTACAGTTTGTGCAAATCCATATTGTTCAGTTCGTCCAATCTCTGTTGGTCGAGAACTCCTGCGTCCCAAAGCTCATCCAAGGAAACTTTCATTTTCTTGGAATAATACGAATAAAGCAAAGCCTTCAGTTCATCCAACCCCTGTTGTGAACTGTCCACTTGGAACATCTGCAAGAGATGCACTTGAGTTCTATTCAATGTCGTTGCCGCCATAACATTTCTCCTTGTCAATCATTAAATTAATATATATGTTGCAAATATACACCTTTTTCTTCACATGGCAAAGCCTTGGGACAAAAACATTCTTCCCCCGAAAGACGCTCTGTGTTAAAAAAACTCAACCGGTGTTTTTTCGGACCCTTGTCATGCACAAATGCACGTTTTTTTGTTCACAAAACGCTCTTTTTTGTTCACCGAAAGCATGACATGACAGGCCTGTCATGCCCCCTTCTGTGCGTGTTAAAAGATTTAACACTATATATATAATAAT
>JBNMIE010000106.1:0-8321 GCA_050873125.1 Prevotella sp. | reverse complement strand
TGTCTTTGTATTGCATGCGCCTAGCCGGCGTGGCGGCGAACAGGTTTCGCGTCCCTACCGCCTGCAGGTAGCCAGCCAGCTGGTTTCTGCTGTAGATTCTATCTATGCGCTCAGTGATAGTGCAAGGATTATCGTAGCCGGCGATTTCAACGATTATTTCGATTCTCCGGCTCTTCGTTATCTTTATCAGCATCACCTTATTAATATATCTGTTGGCGCCAAAGGCTCTCATGGTGCCAAGGCTACTTATCGCTGGCATGGAGATTGGCGAAGTCTTGACCAGATATTATGCAGTCCATCCTTGGCAGCGAGAAAGCAGAGCAGTGTGATTGGCGACCTGCCATTCCTCCTGGAGGATGACGAGAAGTATGGTGGCAAGAAGCCTTATCGCACCTATCTTGGTCCTAGATACCTTGGTGGTTATAGCGACCATCTGCCGCTGGTCGTGCAATTCAGTAGCCATTAAAATTGAGATTTTTGATTACTCTTTTTGGCAATAAATGCTTATCTAGGGAGTACTGAGTAGTAGATACACTGCTTTAATGAAATGTTAAATCTTGGAAAAGTGTAGGAAAAAACTCGTTTTTACCTTGGAAAAGTGTAAGAAAATGCTTAATTTTGCCTTGGAAAAATGTAAAAAACAAGGTGTCTTTACCTTGGAAAAGTGTAAATCATAGAATGTAAACGTATGATAGATAGGAAGATAGATGCTTTTTTGAATGATTTTTTTCAAGAACGTCAAGAAAGCTTTGCTCGTGATACCAATAAATTGCAAGATGTATTGGCTGTTCAGAAGAGCATACTTCAAGAGTATAAACGTGACATCATGAAATACAAGAGGGATGACAGCTCTCAGAAGCTCTATATAGATGAGGTGTTTCAGTTGATTCCTTCAGAATTTGATAACATAAAGTCAAAGCAGAAAAACGAAAGGAACATTATAATAGCAATAATTACCATTACGGTTCTTGTTCTCATTGCCACGGTTTCCATACTGTTCCTCCGCTACAAACAGTATAAGACAAAGGCTGAAATGGCTCACGACCAGATGATGATAAAGAATTATGAAAGCCAAATAAAGGAACTTGAACGTATGGACCAACATAAAGAGAAAGAGATTGAAGCCATAAACAAGAGGAAAGAGAAGCTACTGGACAAGCACCGCGACACTCTGAACCGCGGATATATCCTCTTCAATGAGATTCTGAATGGCAAGACGACTGTTCTGTGGAAGAAGAATGACTTTAATATAATAGAATACTACCGCCTTGTGGATATGGAGTTTGTAGACATGCTCGACAACTCGTATGATGAGCTGTCACCCAAATACAAGTTCTTCCTTATCCTTGAGCATATCGGCAGGACGGACAAGCAAATCATGGCAGCCATGGGCATAGCCGAAGTGTCCGGAAGGTCCATCAGGTCAAGGGTAAACAAAAAGAAGAAGGAGTTTTAAAACGGATAAAACATTATGCAATGAAACAAAGGTTACTTTTCATCATTCCAATGATTCTCGCTGTCTTCACGACAAGCTTGAACGCCATTCCTCCATATACGATAAACAGATTCACGGAGAGCAACGGACAGCCGCAAGACCTTGTGACCTGCGTCACGCAAGACACCAAGGGCTACATCTGGATTAGCTCGTGGAACGGACTTAGCCGCTACGATGGCTACACCTTCGCACACTTCAAGGCAAGGCAGGGGGACAACTGCCCTATGAGCACCAACAGAATCCTATACATAAGGGAGACACAGACTGGCGACATATTATGCAAATGCCACGATGGATTCTACCTTTTCAAGACGAAAGAGAAGAGGTTTGTGGCACTGAGAAACAAAAAAAGCGACAAAGGCGACAGGTTCATGGCTTCAAAGAAGCTGAAAGAGCTTATTGCCTCATTGCCCGAATACAAGGGCATTGAGTTTCGGATACTGTATCATGACAAGCAAGGAGGATATTGGATTTACACCCACAAGGGACTCGACAGGATTCTTTTCACACGCGAGAAAATAAAGCCAACGAAATACGACAACGACGGAGAGGAATTCATAAGAGCCATATTCAAAGACAAAAGCGGGCATACCTTCATTGCAGACAAGAATGGCTACGTAAGAATTAGCGATGGACCCGATGTTTTTTACCGATATCTCGTATCCGACGGAAGCCTCTCCAAGACAAGGATACCATTCGGAGCTAACGTATATTCCATATTCGAAGACTCCAAGGGATATATCTGGATGGGCACGAAGCCCAATGGACTATTTAGGCTCCGGAAAGCAAAAAACGGCGGTTTCATCGTCAAATCATTCACCAATGACCAAAAGAACAAGTATTCCCTAAACTGCAACAGCATATACTGCATCACGGAAGACAAGAGCGGAAGGATATTGCTCGGCACTTACGGAGGAGGATTGAACATCGTGGAAAATCCCCACTCCGATGCCCCACGATTTGTAACCCCCGACAACGAGCTTAGCAAATACCCTGCCGAAGCAAGAAAGATTCACGACTTTCTGTATCTTTCCAACGGCAACCTTCTCTTGGGAACAAACGGAGGACTGTTCTCTTGCAACATCTCTGGAAAGCCACGAAACACATCGTTCTTCCCGAACAAGAGAATTCCGGCAGACAAGAAATCATTAAGCAACGACATGGTCACTAACATCCTAAGAGCGCACGATGGTACGATATACGTGGCAACGTATGGAGGAGGACTGAACATCGTTGAGTCGGGAGACATTCTGTCAGGAAGCATCGCCTTCAACGCATTGACTACCGACAACGGCATGGTATCCGACGTGGCACTGAGCCTATGTGAGGACGGGAGAGGAAGAATCTGGGTGGTGTCAGAACACAGCTTGATGGAATACGACCCACGCTCAAAGACATTCTCAAACTACACTGACGGCTTTTTCGCAGAGAAATTTTCGTTCTCCGAGGTTAAGCCACTCTATTCTAAAACCACGGCAACACTATTGCTCGGCACGACACAAGGCTTGCTGACATTAAGCACCAAGAATACAGGAAAGAGCAAGTTCAAGCCACGCATAGTCTTCGACGCTAACGACACCATCAGCCTCTCGCCAGAGGAGAAGTCGCTAAGCATAGGATTTGCGGCAATGGACTACAACAAGAACGTGCCGATACAATATGCCTATATGCTGGAGGGTGTGAACAACGACTGGCTATATACCACGGACAACCACATCAACCTGTCGAACATTCCTGCCGGAACATTCCGACTGAAAGTGAGGTCTACCAATGGAGACGGAGTGTGGATGGACAACGAAAGCTACATCACCATAAGCAGAACGCCATACTTCAATGAGCGTCCGGTGGCATGGATGATGTACGGAGGATTGCTTATTGCTTTCGTCTTTTCCGTATTCAAGGTGACGAGATATATAAAGCAGCTCGAAAAGGAGATAAAAGAACTGAAGCTATCCTATGAGGAGAAGATGGAATACATCAGGCTCAGACTTGGCGACATGTTGGACGGCAATGGAAAAGACAGCGAGGAAAATGCAAAAAACAGCGATTTTATCGAAGAATCTGACTTCAAGCAAAAGGTCGAGGAATTTATGAAACAGAATGTGGCAAATCCCGATTTAGATGTCATGTTATTGGCGAGAGAGATGGGAATGAGCCGCTCCGTATTGTACATCAGGATGAAGAGCACATTCGGATGCACACCAAACAACTACGTGCAAGACTACAGGATGGAGCTTGCTCGGCATCTACTCACGAGGAACAAGGAGCTAAACGTCTCTGAAGTGGCATACAGATGTGGTTTCTCCGACCCCAAATACTTTACCCGCTGCTTCAAGAAAGCCGTTGGATGCACACCAACAGAACAGAGAAATACGGCACAAAAGGCATAAGAAAAGCCAACACAAGATTACAACACACTTACATTCCATGTGCGAGCAGGGAATGCGCTCCCTTATTGCGCCTTAGTATTAATAGACATACTGCAAGAAATGGGGATTAACATATTATGGATATAGGTAGAAAAAACAGAAAAAGAAGATTGTGAACCCAGAAAAAACGATTATCCACCCCACTCACACACAAGTTTAATACCTTTGCACCGAAAATTTAACATAAACTATTAAACTATTAAATCAAAAAACAATGATTGCAAAAACGACAAACCAGTTGCGTCTATTGGCGACAATGCTCTTGGCACTCTTCGCCATCGGCACTTATGCCACAGAAACGCAGCAGACGACCGTAGCCTCGTGGGTATTCTCCGAGGGATGGGACGCAGAGAGTAGCGGAAGCGTCATTACCTACACCCCAGACGGCAGTGGGTGGAAGCAGTTGGCGAACACCGCATGGAAAACCAAGCAACCGGTGTTTCTGCCAAACACCTGCTCGGGAGTGCAAAAAGACTACCAGCTGAAACTCAAGACGAGCGACGGCAAGTGGGAGGTGAAGATGAGCAAGGATTCATACCTGCTCCGCATGAACACTGCGTCAACAGACAAGTTCACCGCACCTGCCGACTACACCGACGGAACGCAGCACGACCAGTATTTTGAGGCAAGCTTCCCTACGACAAACCTCAACAACGTGAACATCAACTTTGCCATCGGCGACGGCTCAAGCAGTTCGACACACTTTGGAGTAGTTTACTCCGTTGACGGAGGACAGACCTGGAGCGTGCTATCCGAATACGTGAGCGGAAGCCACTGGAACAAGTATGTGGACGGTAAGTACAGCCTTGATGCCAACAACAAGGAGAAGGTGATTGTGCGACTCCTCGTGACAAGCGCGACAAAGGCGAGCAACTACAACCTGAAATACTTCAAGGTGCTTGCCGATGACAATGAGGGTCCTGTACTTAAGAGTACACGTCCTGCCGACGGAGCCTCAAACGTGGCAACAAGCGGAAAGATATACCTCTCATACGACGAGAGCGTAAGTTTGGGAAACGGCGTGCTTGGCAAGCTCACAAATACTGCAACGAACAAGACGGAAGAACTGTCACCCGTAGTGTCGGCAAACGAACTACGTTTTGCATACGAGAAGCTTGACCGCAGCGCCAACTACACCTTTGAGTTGCCTGGCAACTCCGTATCCGACCTTGCGGGAAACATGAACGCCAATGCCGTGAAACTCTCTTTCACCACGGCTGACACCGACCCCATCCAGGCCCCAACAATCGAAAGCAAAAACCACCTTTGGTATAACCGCCCGGCAAAATACTGGGAAGAGGCACTGCCTCTAGGCAACGGTCGTCTCGGAGTGATGCACTCCGGAAGCGTGGCTTGCGATACGCTCCAGCTCAACGAAGACACTTTCTGGGATCAAGGTCCTAACACTAACTACAATGCAAATGCCCTCAGCGTATTAAAAGAGGTACAGCAAGGCATATTCAACAAAGACTACGCATCCGTGCAGAACCTCGCCGTTACAAACTGGATGTCGCAAGGCTCACACGGAGCGAGCTACAGGGCTGGAGGCGTAATACTACTTGGATTCCCAGGGCAACGTTACGACAATGACGAGCCTGCACAGACGGATGGTGCCACCGATGCAGAAGGATACGTGCGCTATCTCGACATGAACACAGCTACGAGCAACGTGGACTATCACGTGAACGGTGTGGGCTATAAGCGCACGGTATTTACATCGTTCAAGGACAACGTCACCGTGGTGCGCCTTGAGGCCGACCAAAGCGGCAAACTGAACTTCAACGTTTGCTACTCTGGCTGCAACAAGTCGAACATCGAGAAGGTCACATCCAACACCTTGTTCGACGAGAACACTATCAAAGCAACAATGGGACCGGCACGCAAACAGTGCGAGAACGTTGACAACGTGCTCAACCTCTGCACTTACATACGCATTGCCGACTGCGACGGAACGATAACAAACGGCAAGACCACCGTCTACAAGCAAGGTACAGCAGATGCTGCCGTAGACGCTCCGCAACTTGTGGTAAACGACGCTACACATGCAACAATAATCATCTCGCAAGCCACGAACTTCAAGAAATACAATGATGTCAGCGGAGATGCCAGTGCCGCAGCCCTCGCCTACCTCACCAACTATGAGAATGCGAACAAGGACTATGCCACTACGCTTGCCGACCACGAGAGTGCCTACAGGGAACAGTTTGACCGCGTAGACCTCACCATCGCCGGCAATGCCACTCAAGAGGCAAAGGACACAGAGCAGCGTATAAAGGAATACCATAAGACTTCCGACCCACAGCTTGCGGCAAACTACTTCCAGTTTGGCCGTTACCTGCTCATCTCCTCATCACAACCTGGTACACAGCCTGCCAATCTGCAGGGTATATGGAACCCCGACGCTCGTCAGTATCCGGCATGGGACTCTAAATACACAAGTAACATCAACGTGGAGATGAACTACTGGCCGGCAGAGGTGACAAACCTTGCCGAATGTCATGCGCCTTTCGTGGAAATGGTGAAGGACGTCAGCGTGACAGGTGCCGAGACAGCACAAAAGATGTATGGCGCACGTGGATGGGCTTTGCACCACAACACCGACATCTGGCGCACTACTGGTGCCGTGGACAACGGAACAGTAGGCGTATGGCCTACCTGCAACGCTTGGTTCTGCTCACACCTCTGGGAACGCTATCTGTTCTCTGGCGACAAGAAATATCTTGAGGATGTGTATCCCGTGATGAAAGGTGCCGCAGAGTTCTTCCAGGATTTCCTTGTGAAAGACCCGAACACTGGCTACATGGTTGTATGCCCGAGCAACTCTCCCGAAAACCATCCAGGCATTGGCACATACACAAAAAATGGCGGTTCCACTGCTAACATCGCCCTCTTCGGTGGTGTGGCAATGGACAACGAGATGGTTTACGACCTTCTGAAGAACACCGCACTGGCAGCACGTGCACTCGGCAAGGATGCTGATTTCGCTGACAAGCTTGACAACCTGAAGGCTCAACTCACGCCATGGAGGATTGGTCAGTACGGACAGGTGCAGGAATGGCAGGAGGACTGGGACCGTGAGACCACATCTCATCGCCACCTGTCCCACCTCTGGGGCGCATACCCAGGCAACCAGGTTTCACCATACGAGAATCCTACGCTATATCAGGCTGTACACAAGAGTCTCGTTGGCCGTGGCGATGCAGCCCGTGGATGGTCAATGGGATGGAAGGAAGCGATGTGGGCACGTATGCTTGATGGCGACCACGCCATGACAATCCTCAAGAACCAACTCGTATTACTCGACCCGAACGTGACGATTGCCGCTTCTGACGGTGGCTCATACGCCAATATGTTTGACGCACACCCACCATTCCAGATAGACGGAAACTTCGGTGCTACGGCTGCCATAGCAGAGATGCTCGTTCAGTCTCACGCAGGATTTCTACATCTCCTGCCTGCGCTGCCTACAGAATGGAAGCAGGAAGGCGAAGTAAAGGGTCTAAGGTCTCGTGGTGGATTTGTCGTGACAGACCTCAAATGGGCTGGCGGCAAAGTAGTTTCAGTGAAGGTAAAGTCGACAATCGGCGGCAACCTGCGCCTTCGCACCGCAACTCCGCTCACCCTTGCCGATGGCACGGCTCTCAATCCAGCCACTGGCAACAACAGCAACGCCCTGATGCAGCCATACAACATGCCGGCCCCAATTGTGAAGGACATGAGCAAGATTCCTGCCACGAATTTGGAGGAGACCCAGCTCTACGACATTCCTACAGTGGCTGGCGAGGAGATTACCCTCGTTGCCAACGGAGTTACCGGAATCAAGCCTGCGTATGCCAATGAGGGGGCTGCTGCTTCTTCCACAGCAATCTACAACCTCATTGGCCAGCGAGTGGCTGACTCTTACCATGGCATCGTGATAAGCAAAGGAAAGAAATACACCAAATAAGGCTCTTGAGATAAAGGAAAGAACAAGAGTCACACAATAAGGAAAGAAGGGGATTTGCCTAATACTATGGCAAACCCCTTCTTTCTCTTTCCATCCGTTGTTACAGAGTATTATACATATTTAGAAGGCAGGGAGCCGTATTCTTCTTTGAAGAACTTGGCGAATTGCTTGGGCGACAAAGTTAAGGGTGTGTCACGTGATGCGACACACCCTCTTATTGCTTTTTATAGCTTATGAGTTCTAGCTATTTTCTGTAACGGTGAATTTGCCTGATTATCCGTAGATAACATTACCGTTCTCATCCTCATAAGGAGCCAAGTCCTTGGCATACTGGTTCATGGCACGGAGGCTCATACCCATTGATGAGAAACCACCATCGTGGAAGAGGTTCTGCATGGTTACCTTGCGGGTGAAGTCAGAGAACATCATCACGCAGTAGTTAGCGCAATCC
>JBNMIE010000105.1:0-8597 GCA_050873125.1 Prevotella sp. | reverse complement strand
GCCGACATCGAGCAATGTCCATGCGCTCAAGGATGGCTGCAAGCGCAATTGGTGTCGTTTGTGTCAGAAGGGCAGACGGAAGAGCACATCCTCTTGACGGCTATTAGTGACGATGGCAAGTCCTTGGGACAGGAGTTTGCGGAGAAGTTGCTGAATATTCCGGCTCGCAATCTTCCGCCGACAGCCCAGGATGCTTCATCTGTTCTCTCAGAAATCGATGCTCTTTATGATACTCAACGAGCCAAGTTGACCACCGACATAGAAAGTCGCAACAAGGCTCTCTTGGATGAAGAGATACAGCATATAGAGAAGTGGGCGGAAGACCAACAGCTCACTCTCGAAAAAGAGTTGAACGACATCAAGACAAAGATCAAGGAGAAGAAGCGGCTCTTGAATCGTTCGGAGAATGCCGAGCAGACACTGATGCTCGAAAAGGAGCTGAATACGCTCACTCGCCAACAGAAACGAAAGCGTGCCGAGATATTCGACTTGGAGGATGAAATCGAGGAGAAACGAGATGGGATGATAGACAAGGTGAAGGCTTTCATCCAACAGCACATCACTGAGCAGCCTCTTTTCCGAGTGCGTTGGCAATTAAAGAAATAACAAATCACACAGTAACAACATTCACATTCTGACAAAACATGGCTACACTATACGAACAAAAATTTAGAGATGTATTGGCTTTGATATTCCAGCTTGACCAAGCCGACTTGGACTTTGGCATCTATCGCATCATGAACCAAAAGCGCAAGGATATTGAGGCTTTCTTGAACAATCGACTGATACCAGAGGTTACGGCGATTCTGAAAGGGAACGCAACCTCAGGTACGGATATATCGGCAATGGAGAACGAAGTGTTCTCTCATTTGACCAAGTTCTTCAGCCGTTATTACGATGGTGGTGATTTCATTTCGAAGCGTCGCTATAAGGATGATACGTATGCTATCCCTTATAGCGGTGAGGAAGTGAAACTCTACTGGGCAAATGCCGACCAATATTATATCAAGACTTCTGAGTATTTCAAGAATTATTCGTTCGTGTTGCCAACCAGCCGCCGTAAGGTTCACTTCGTATTGCGTGATGCGGAGACAGAGCAGAACAATAACAAGGCAGCAAACACCATGGAGCGCCGTTTCCGACTTTGCGAGGAAAACTTTATAGAGGAAGTGGATGGTGAGCTCAACATCTACTTCACCTATGAGTTGATGCCAAAGACCGCCAAGCAAGATGCGCTCATCAAGGATGCCGAGGAAAAGATTCTTCCTGTCGTTTCTGCGGAATACGCTGACTTTGCAGAGTTGGTAACGACCAAGGCTCCAACCGACAAGAACAAAGACCGTTCCTTGCTGATGAAGCACTTGCAGGATTATACCGCAAAGAACAACTTTGATTATTTCATTCACAAAGACCTCGGTGGCTTCCTTCGCCGAGAGCTGGACTTCTATATCAAGAACGAAGTAATGTTCTTGGATGACCTCGATGCCAACCATATCATGGAGCATTTGGCGCAAGTGAAAGCTATCAAGCAAGTAGGAGAGAAAATCATCACTTTCCTTGCCCAGCTCGAAGACTTCCAGAAGAAGCTGTGGCTCAAAAAGAAGTTTGTGGTAGGGTGTGACTATTGCATCACGCTCGACCGCATCCCTCATGCCCTTTACCCTGAGATTATCGCCAATAATGCACAGCGCAAGGAGTGGGTGCGCCTCTTTGCCATCGACGAAATCAAAGGCGATAAGATGACGGAAGGCTATAGCGAGCCATTGACGGAGAAATTCCTTGAAGAGAATCCTTTCCTTGTGCTTGACACCAAGTTCTTTGATGCCGAGTTCAAGCATAAGGTCGTGGAGAGTATGGAGAATGTGGATGAGGATTGTAATGGATTGCTGATTAATAGCGAGAATTTTCAAGCATTGGAGTTGTTGCTGGAGAAGTACAGACTCTCTATAAACAGTTTCTATTTTGACCCTCCTTACAATGCTCCTTCAAGTTTGATTTGTTACAAAAACAATTACAAAGACTCTTCGTGGATAACTATGATGGACAATAGACTAACGCTAAGTAGAAAGCTGCGAGGCGAAAGAGCATCGTATTCTATTGCTATAGATAAATGGGAGCATAATAATTTGTATAATTTATGTAAACAAAATTTTGCCGATTCAGATATTGTAGATGTTGCTGTTGAACATAATAAGAAAGGTACAATGGGGGATCATTTTTCCTATTCAAACGAGTACTCTATTTTTGTAATATCAAATAGCATTAAATATCTTAACGAAAAAATACGTGACAAAAAGGATTGGGAATATTCAAATTTAAGAAATTGGGGAGGTGAATCTCTTCGTGAGGATGCTGCAAACTGCTTCTATCCAATTTATATTGAAAATAAAGAAATTATAGGATTTGGAAAGGTTTGTGATGATGATTTCCATCCTAAGGCGAATGAGTATGTAACAGGGAACATAGAAGTCTATGTTAATGCTAAAGAACAGCCACAATATGTTAATGCTGATGAAAGAGAAATTATGGCAGTATACCCTATTGACGGAGATGGTGTTGAAAGAAAGTGGAGATACGCTTTTCAGACTATAGAGCAACTTTTGCCATATTTACAAATCAATTTACCAACAAATAGTTGTAAGAATTATCAGATATTTATGCCAAAAAGAACTGATAAGTACAAAACTATGTGGTATGATTCTAAATACAATGCTGGCGACAATGGAACTACAGTCTTGACCAATATGGGATTGGGTAACACGTTTACATATCCAAAATCCATTTACTTAGTAAAAGACTGCATTTCAGCTATATCTAATGAAGGTGATGTTGTTATGGACATCTTTGCAGGGTCTGGTACAACTGGACACAGTGTTCTCATGCTAAATCGGGAGGCAAAGCCATATCAGAAACAACGCAAGTATATGCTTGTCGAAATGGGATTGTACTTTAACACGGCAACCAAGCCTCGCATTGAGAAGGTAATCTATTCCGAGGATTGGAAAGATGGCAAACCTATCTCTCGCAAAGGCATTTCCCAATGCTTCAAATATCTCCGCTTGGAACAATATGAGGACACGCTGAATAATCTCCAACCAAAGCAGAGAGGTTTGGAGTTTAAGGATGGCAAGGCTGGTTTCGAAGAGAACTATCTCTTGCGCTATATGCTCGATACTGAGACCAAGGGCGACTTGTTTAACTTGGAGTGGTTCGTGCATCCATTCTCTATGACACTCAAGACCACCAAGGACAATGAGCTGATTGACACTCCTGTGGATATGGTGGAGACCTTCAACTATCTGATTGGCTTGAACGTGGAGACCATTCGCTGGCCAAAGGATGGCTATTGCGTGGTGGAGGGAACGACCCATATCGCTGGTGAGCGAACCTTGGTGATTTGGCGAGATTGCGAGAAGGTAAGCAACGAGGCTCTCAACGAGTTCTTCCGCAAGCAAGCCTATAGCACCACCGACTCGGAGTTTGACAAAATCTATGTGAATGGCGACAATACATTGCCAAACATCAAGACCGATGAGGAGCATTGGAAAGTGGTGCTCATTGAAGAGGAATTTAGAAAACGTATGTTTGAGAATTAGAATATTATGGCAAAGAAACAACAGAAGAAAGGCAAACTACAGCAGGCTCTGGTCCTGTTTCATTATATCTTGCAGCTCTTTGGCTGCAAGGACTTGGAGGCATTGTCTCGTGACTTCAAAGACCCAATGCTGGAAGGGGTGAACGAGGACGGTGAGTCGAAACTCTATCATGAGCTACTGGGCAGGCTATATGCTACAGGTACACTCACTGCGGAACGGCTCTACTTCTACGACCAGCATATCGTGCAGTTTACCAACGAAATCAATGAGAGGCGAAGTGAACCTATCAAGTGGAAATACTTCCAGTATCTCAGTCTGTTGTTTACGGAAATCTATCTTGATGAGTATTTCACGGATGCACAAGCCCTTTGCGACCGCTTGAATGCCTTTCTTCATGATGACTTCAATCATCGTGCAGAGACTTGGCATGAACTGCCCGATTTCACTGCCAGCGACCTGAATAAGTTGGCTTATTGGAATGCCACAGGTTCGGGTAAGACCCTGCTGATGCACGTCAACATCAAGCAGTATCTCTGGTATGCCGAACTGCACCACGCCAAGAAAATTAACCGCATCATAGTGCTCACTCCAAATGAGGGATTGAGCCGCCAACATATAGCCGAGCTTCATGCTTCTAATATGGAGGCTGTGCTCTTCAGTAAGCAGGGCATAGGCAGTATGTTTCAAGGCAGGCAGGTGGAAATCATCGACATCAAAAAACTTGCGGACAAGGATGGCGACAAGACTGTAGCCGTGGAGAATTTTGAAGGCAACAACTTGGTGCTGGTGGATGAAGGACACAGAGGGTCGAGCGGGGATGTGTGGATGAACTATCGACAGAAGCTGACCGAGGAAGGCTTCTCTTTTGAATATTCCGCAACCTTTGGTCAAGCAATATCCGCTAAGACTGACACAAAACGTCGCAAGGAAATGTTCTACCAATATGGCAAGGCAACGCTATTCGATTATTCCTATCGCTACTTCTATGCCGATGGCTATGGCAAAGACTACCGCATCATGAACATGGACGACTGGAACAATGATGAACTCCTGAACATGTATCTCACCGCCTACCTGCTATGCCTCTACGAACAAGCAAAGATATATGGCAGCGATGCGAAGATTCATAATATATTCTTGGTGGAGAAGCCTTTGGGTATCTTTGTTGGCGGCAGTGTGAATGCTGTCAATACAGGAAACAAGCGTAATGTGTCTGATGTGATGCAGATACTTATGTTTCTGCAAGCCTTTGTGAAAAATCGTAGTGAATTTGCAGCCTATGTCCGCCGCTTGCTCAGTGCAGAAGATGGTCTCAAGACTAAGAACGGATATAGCGTGTTTGGCAATTCGTTCCAAGAGTTGAAGCATGGCTATCTGGTGGAGGACGACAAACAGAAGTTTGCCGAGAGAATCTATGATGGTATCCTTGGCGAATTGTTTCATTCCCAGATCTCTGGTGCCCAGTTGCATATCGACCTGCAAAAGGGTGGCTTTGAGGAAATAGGCCTTCGTGTGGGCAATGCGCCTTACTTCGGCGTCATCAACGTGGGCGACGGCAAGGAACTCGTCAAGCTCTTGCAAGACAAGGGCTTTATTTGCGAGGTGAAGACATTCGGCACAGCCAGCCTTTTCGCTGCCATCAACCAGCCTGATTCCACCATCAACATATTGATAGGTTCCAAGAAATTCACAGAAGGCTGGAGCAGTTGGCGAGTATCGGCGATGGGCTTGATGAACGTGGGCAGAAGCGAAGGCTCCGAGATTATCCAGCTCTTTGGCAGAGGTGTGCGATTGAAAGGATACAAGTATTCATTGAAGCGCAGCAAGATGCTCGATGAATGCTATAGAGATGTGGCTACGCCAAAAGGTCTCTCTACCATAGAGACACTCAATATCTTTGGCGTGCGTGCCGACTATATGGAAGCCTTCAAGGCATATCTTGAAGACGAAGGCTTGCCAACCAATGAGATAGATTATGAGAAGATAGAAATCAAGACGGTACCGACGGTCAACTGGGAAAAGATAGGATTGAAACTGCCAAAGGTCATTGATGGCTTTAGCTTCAAGAAAGCTGCCATCGTAGACCTTGTGGATGAGGCAGTCATGAACCGAGTGAATGTGAAGCTGGACAAGTATCCCAAGGTGGAGCTGCTTCGGAGCAAGAATGTGGGTACGTCTTATACTGCCAATATTCACTATGGAAAGCTGAAGGCAGAACATCTGCGTTTGATTGACTGGACGGATGTCTTCTTTGCCATGCAGAAGATGAAGGCGGAGCGTGGCTGGTACAACATGGATCTGCGGATAGAAGAATTGAAGTATCTGATGGTGAATCCGTCATGGTATGATTTGGCGATACCGAAGGCAGACTTGGAATTTACGGATTATGGCAAGAATGTGGCGATGTGGCAAGACATCACCATAAGTCTGCTTCGTGGCTATATTGACCAGTGCTACAAGAAGTCGAAGGCGAGGGAGGAACAGAAGCATCTGAGAGAATGCCAGGTGACACAATATAATATAGGCATGCCCGATAAGTATGAGGTAGAGGTGAGAAATGACCTGAATGGCGTGGTGGATCGTCTGAAGATGTTGAAGAAGCAGATGGAAACAGACTGCTTCAATCAAGATCTTCCACTCGGAGACCCTCTGTTTGTGGCTTTGGATATAGATGCGCATGTATATAATCCGCTGCTGTTTCTCGCAGAGAAAGACGGCAATGGCCGAAAGCCTTTTGTTGACGATATGGGGGAACAACTGGTGAAAGTAAGTCCGGTGCCTCTCAATATGGGTGAGAAGAGATTTGCTGTAGCTCTTCGTGAGTATTGCCTCCTGCATCAGCAGGGTGTGCTGGCTGGCAAACAGGTGTATCTGCTACGCAACGAGAGCAAGAAAGGCATGGGATTCTTTGAGGCTAACAGTTTTTATCCCGATTTTATCCTGTGGATCGTAGAGGGCGAGAAACAGTATCTTACTTTCATCGACCCGAAAGGCATCAGTCATCTGAAAGGCTTCGGCGATGATAAAGTTCAGCTCTTCAAGTATCTTCAGGCAGATGTGGCTCTCCAGCTGGACAACCCCAATTTGGTGCTGAACAGTTTTATCATCAGCAATACCCCTATGCAGCAGGTGGAATTCTGGGCGAAGGAACACGTCGCTATAGACGAGTTTGCTGACAATCATATCCTCTTTGCGGATGATGAAGGCTATCTGGACAAGATGATGGGAATGGTGTTGCCCCACAAATGATGGGGCTACACTTCCTCCATCCTTTCCAGTTCCCATCCTCTGAACTGCAGGATGATCTTGTGCAGCGTGGTGCCTTGCCGCAGCGCTTCCACACGAGGTGCTTCGGCATAGCGGTGAATCTGCTCCACGGCTTCCAGCCACTGCTGTTCTGCCTTCGCCTCGGATTCATTCTTCTGCAGCACCTTCAGCTCCAGGATGTAGCTGTGCTTTGTGGGGTAGTGTGTCAGGTCGGGCAGAAGGAAAAAGTCGCAGTAGCCGTGGCTCAGCTCCAGCTCGGGCGCTGTGATGTAGTAGTCGTTCAGGTTGAGATAAGCCATGAAGAACCCCTGCAGATTGCGTTCGCCTTCTATCGTGTCGCGCACGGACGACACCTTGGCGTAGGCATCAGCCATGAACCGCAGTCCTTCCTCCCATTTGCCATCGTAAGCCATGTCGTAATAGTAGTCGGTAAGCTTGTCGGTGTTCACATACGATTTTGCCTGGTATTCTTCCTCCAGGTATCCGTAGTATTGCTTGCGCACATTGTTGTTGGGAATGCCCAGTATGAGCTTTGACCCGCGTGTGCCCTTTATTGTGAGCATGCCATAATAGAACAGCAGGCTCGGGAATATCTCAGCCTTCGGGATCTGGTAGGCGGAGAACGACTCGTAGAGTTGCGTGACAATCTGCCCTTCCTCAGCAATCTTGTGTATGATGCCCCTCCGCTCCCCGTCGAGCTTGTCAAACTGCAGGAGCTTCTTCATCTTTCCGTAGTCGGTCTTCGTGTTGGGGTCAATCATCTGTTTGGGCGCATGTCCGCTGTCCATATAGTTGAGCAGATAGTAGAGCACCATGTCGCAGTTGAACATCCTTGTCTCCTTCTCCAATGCTTGTTTGGCAAAGCAATAGTTGTCGTACCACGGTTTCATGTCGTCTATCATCATGCCGACGTCGCAGCCGACAGGCAGGTATCCAGCGTCCTTGTAATAGGTGAACATGTCCTTCACGTCATTCGTGGAGAATCCGAGCATCTCGTCAAACTCAGGCTTGATGGAAATGTTCCATCCGATGTTGTATCCGCTTGTCACGTCGTCGAGCGTCACAGGGCTCACGCCCATCATGAAGATGCGCTCAAAGTTGCCCTTGAACTTCTTGAACACATCGCGGTAGAAGCCGTCGGCATGCGTGATGGCATGGTACACTCCCTCGCCGTGCTCGTTGAGCACCACGTTGGTGAAGTTGTCGTATTCGTCGATGATGAGGTAGAGATGGTGGCCGTGCTTTTGGGCTGCATCGAAGATGAGCTGAAATTTGTCGGCGTGCTCTGTCTTGGACAATATCTCTGCCACTTCTTCCTCTGAATAATAAGAGGTGTATTTGCGGATAAAGCTATTTAGCCTGATGCACAGGTATGCGTTGAACCTTTCTTCCAGCACGTCAATCCTGCCGGTTATCTGTGAGAAGTCAAGAAACAGCACCTGGAAACATCCCTGCAGCTGTGTGGGGTGGCTGCCGATCCACAGGTTTCCGAACAGCGTCTGGAACTTGCTTTTCTGCTCGCAGTCATAGTAGGAGTGGAGCATACTCAGGAATATGCTCTTGCCAAATCTGCGCGGGCGGATGAAGAAGAGGTAGCTGGGCTGCTTCTCCAGCATGGGCAGGTACATGGTCTTGTCCACGTAATACATGTTCTGTGTCATCACCCTCTCGAAGTCAGACACTCCGTAAGGCACTTGTTTTGCTTCTTGCTCCATGATTTTCTCTTTGATGATT
>JBNMIE010000104.1:0-8628 GCA_050873125.1 Prevotella sp. | reverse complement strand
TCGATTTCGCTCATCAGCTTGTCGTAGTTCTCCTCACGGACACTACCACCAATGATTTCGCCAATCTGTGGGAAGAGTACGTCTGTGCCCTGGACGGTCTTTCCGTCCTCGTTGATCTTCATATAGAAGGCCTTGATTTCCTTTGGATAATCTGTCATGATGACTGGCTTCTTGAAGTGTTCCTCTACGAGATAGCGCTCGTGCTCGCTCGCCAAGTCCACGCCCCAAGATACGGGGAACTCGAATTTGTGGCCCTTCTTCACTGCCTCCTCGAGAATCTTGATGCCCTCGGTGTATGGCAGACGGACAAAGTCGTCGGCTACGACTGACTTCAAGCGCTCGATAAGTCCCTTGTCAATCATCTTGTTGAGGAACTCAAGGTCGTCCTGACAGTTGTCGAGTGCCCACTGCACGCAATACTTGATAAACTCTTCCTCGAGATCCATCAAGTCATCCATATCGATGAATGCCACTTCTGGCTCTATCATCCAGAACTCGGCGAGGTGACGAGGCGTGTTGCTGTTCTCCGCACGGAAGGTAGGACCGAAGGTGTAGATCTGTCCCAACGCTGTGGCACCCAACTCACCTTCAAGCTGACCGCTCACGGTGAGGCTAGTCATCTTGCCGAAGAAGTCATCATCATAGGAGATCTTTCCATCGGCGTCCTTCTTCAAGTCATAGAGATTCTTGGTCGTGACTTGGAACATCTGTCCCGCACCCTCGCAGTCACTGGCTGTGATAAGCGGTGTGTGGAAATAGAAGAAACCACGGTCATGGAAGAACTTGTGGATGGCGATGGCCATGTTGTGACGGATGCGGAACACGGCACCGAAGGTGTTGGTGCGCAGACGCAAATGGGCATACTGACGCATGTATTCGAAGCTCTGTCCCTTCTTCTGCATAGGGTAGTCGCTGCCACAAGGGCCATAGATTTCAATGCTTTGGCACTGTACTTCTACGGTCTGTCCCTTGCCCTGGCTCTCCACCAGTTCACCGACTACATGAATGCAGGCACCTGTGGTGACCTGCTTGAGCAAATCGTCGTCGACCTTGGACGGGTCGACCACGATTTGTATATTCTTGATTGTAGAACCGTCATTGACTGCGATAAAGTCTACAGCCTTGCTACTGCGGTGGGTACGCACCCATCCCTTCACGTCAACGACCGAACCGAAGTCTGTGCTCTTCAGCAGGTCTACAATCTTTGTTCTGCGTTTCTTTTCCATTCTATTCTTGTGTTTTTGTTGTTACTCAAAAGCGCCCATACGCAGCATGTCCACTTCCTTCTCTGTGAGGAAGCGCCAATCGCCACGACGGAGATTCTTCTTGGTAAGTCCGGCAAACTGCACACGGTCCAGTTTCACCACACGATAGCCGAGGCTCTCGAAGATACGGCGCACGATACGGTTCTTGCCGCTGTGGATCTCGATGCCCACCTGGCTCTTGTCTGTGTCGCTTGCATACTCGATAGCATCTGCATGCACCTCACCATCGTCGAGCGTGATGCCGTCGGCAATCTGCTGGAGGTCATGAGCGGTCACGTTCTTGTCAAGATATACATGGTATACTTTCTTTTTCAAGAACTTGGGATGAGTGAGCTTGCTGGCCAAATCACCATCATTGGTGAGCAGGAGCACACCTGTGGTGTTGCGGTCGAGACGGCCTACAGGATAGATGCGCTCAGGACAAGCACCCTTGACAAGATCCATCACAGTCTTGCGCTGCTGAGGATCGTCGCTTGTGGTCACGGTGTCCTTAGGTTTGTTGAGGAGCACATACACTTTCTTCTCGAGAGACACTGGCTGGTCATGGAACTTCACCTCGTCACCACGAAGCACCTTGGTACCGAGTTCGGTCACCACATTTCCATTGACCGTCACCACACCTGCCTGGATGAACTCGTCAGCCTCACGACGGCTGCAAACACCGGCATTGGCCAGATATTTGTTCAAACGGATAGGCTCGTTTGGATCGATATGCTCTTCCTTATATTCGATGCGCTTCTTCATACTATACTTCGCATTGGGATCATAGCCTGGAGTGCGCTGCTGATAACCACGATTGTTGTAGCCGCCACGGTTGTTATAGCCACCACGATTGTTGTAGCCACCCTGGCGAGACTGATAACCGCCTTGCTGACGGGGCTGATAGCCACCCTCCTGACCGCCATTGTTGTAGCGTGGACGATAGCCGCCCTGCTGGGGACGTGACTGGTAGCCACCCTGCTGACGGGGCTGATAACCGCCATCCTGACCGCCATTGTTGTAGCGTGGACGATAGCCGCCCTGCTGGGGACGTGACTGGTAGCCACCCTGCTGACGGGGCTGATAACCGCCATCCTGACGATTGTTGTATCCGCCCTGACGAGGCTGATAGCCACCATTGTTGTTGTAACGTGGACGATAGCCGCCGCGCTGTTGCATGCCGCTATTGCCGTTGTTCTGCTGAAGTCCGGCACCGAAGCCCTCGGGACGGAACTCGCTGTCATCGCCTGCAGACTGTGATGGTCTGTTGGGCGTATAAGACGCACGTTGTCCATGAATACGCGGACGCATGGTACGTCCGTTGCGGTAATCACGCTGCTGATAACCTCCAGGTTGAGAGGCAGGCTTGTAGCCGTCACGGCTGTTGTCGCTCTGAGAGGTAGACAGCTCTTCTTTCTTGTTTTCGTTTTCGATATCCATAATTCTTAAAATTTAAATAGCCTCACGGCTGGGTTAGTGCTATATATGAAATTTAAATCAAATTCCTGTGTAATTGTGTGGAGTGATGGCCATCAGTTCTGCCTTGACGTCGTCGTTCACATCGAGTCCCTGGATGAACTCGTGAATAGTTTCCTCTGTCATGGTCTTGTTGGTACGGGTGAGTGCTTTCAGTGCCTCATAGGGATGAGGATAGGCCTCACGGCGCAGAATGGTCTGGATAGCCTCAGCCACTACTGCCCATGTATTGTCGAGATCGGCAGCAATCTTCTCCTCGTGGAGAATGAGTTTGTGCAGTCCCTTGAGTGTGCTCTGGATGGCGATGATGCTGTGACCGAGAGGCACACCGATGTTGCGGAGCACGGTGGAGTCGGTCAAGTCGCGCTGCAGACGGCTCACCGGCAACTTCTGTGCCAGGAACTGAAGGATGGCATTGGCGATGCCAAGGTTGCCCTCGCTGTTCTCATAATCGATGGGGTTCACCTTGTGCGGCATGGCGCTGGAGCCCACCTCACCTGCCTTGATCTTCTGCTTGAAGTAGTCCATAGAGATGTACATCCAGAAGTCGCGGTCGAGGTCAATGATGATGGTATTGATACGACGGATGGCGTCGAAGAGGGCACCAAGGTTGTCGTAGTTGCTGATCTGTGTGGTATACTGCTCACGCTCCAATCCCAGTTTCTCACTGACAAAGCGATTGGCAAACGCACGCCAGTCATAGGCTGGGTAAGCCACGTGATGGGCATTGAAATTGCCTGTGGCGCCGCCAAACTTGGCCGAAATCTTGCAAGCCTTCAAAGAGTTGAGCTGTTCGGTCAGACGATAGACATAGACCATAATTTCCTTGCCCAAGCGGGTTGGAGAGGCTGGCTGACCATGTGTCTTGGCGAGCATCGGCACGTCTTTCCACTCATCGGCATATTGCTGGAGCAGTGCGATGAGCTCTTCCACCTGCGGATAGTAAACATCATTGAGCGCTTCCTTGATGGAAAGAGGAACACTGGTGTTGTTGATATCCTGAGAAGTGAGGCCGAAATGGATAAACTCCTTGTATTCGTCAAGACCTCCAATCTTGTCAAACTCCTCCTTGATGAAATACTCCACGGCCTTCACATCGTGATTGGTCACCTTCTCGATGTCCTTCACACGCTGGGCGCAAGACTCATCAAAGTTCTGGTATATATCACGGAGCTTCCCGAAAAGGGCATGGTCGAAAGACTTCAACTGGGGAAGCGGAAGTTCGCATAGGGTTATGAAATATTCAATTTCCACACGTACGCGGTAACGAATCAATGCGTACTCTGAAAAATAATCCGCCAATGCCGCAGTCTTATTTCTGTAACGGCCATCAATCGGCGAGATTGCTGTCAATAAATCGAGATTCATGTTTGTATGAGATAATACGTATTATATGGGTGCAAAAGTACGAATTAATATCGAAAGGGTGGCAAGAATAAATATAAAAGTTTCGTAAGAAAACAAAAAAGGCTTCACAACTATCGTCATGAAGTCTTCTGTTGTGGGCGTTGACGGATTCGAACCGCCGACCCTCTGCTTGTAAGGCAGATGCTCTAAACCAGCTGAGCTAAACGCCCTTGCTTTTCGTCATTTCTTGAAAGCGAGTGCAAAGATAATGCTTTTATGCTTTGGTTCCAAATTTTGCAGAAGATTATTTTATTCCTTTAACAACCTTGAGCTATATTCTTTGTTTCTTGAACATATTTTAAGAACTTCCATTCAAAAAGAGGTCTGTCTTGATATACTTCCTTTTGTAGCCATCAAGACAGACCTCTCACTTTTTCTTTAGATATTCAATCAATAGGCAAGCACATTCCAAAGATCCCGGATATGCTGTTCGGGATTCCATTTCCCATCAAAGGTCCAAAGGGCCGTGATGGCATGGAAGGGTGGATTGCCTGGTGCTTTGTCGAGATTGTCGTTCAGCCATCCGCTGTTACCGCCTTCCCGCACGCATCCATAATAATAGGTACGCTGTCCCCAGGGGCACGGATCGAGCACCTTGTCGGAATAGGCATAACCGATGTTGGCGTCCAAGACATTGGCGGACAATTGGCAATTGATGAGGTAGAACTGGGCATCGTGATGGTATCTGCCCAAGGCTGTGGGACGCTTGGCGTCAAACTGAGAGTTGGTGATGACCAGTTTCTTGGTCTTGTCTCCCCTACCGTCGTGCCAAATCATCGCCCTGCCATCGCCATAGAAGCGGCAACGGGTGGCATAGCACCATCCGCGTGGACAAAGGAAGTCGACGCCGGGACAGCGCAGATAGAGGTCGGCATGGTAATACATTCCACCACTCTCGGGAGCCCACAAAGAGAGGGCGTCGTTTCCGTCTGCCCAAACATTGCTGTTGATGATGATGGTGCGGGTGCCACGACCGAAGATGGCCATCTGGTGCGTGGTGGTGTTCTCCACCGTTGTGCCATAGTTGTTGTAGACGGTCAGTCCACTAATCACGCAGTCGTCAGCCCCATCCTGCAGCACAATGACACCATTGCCTACAGGCTTTCCATGATATTCCTTGATCTTTTGTGTCTTGGCAGTCTCGGCAAGCACCAAGATGGTGCTGTCGCGCTGCTCTCCCACCAGCACAATGTTAGGACGGTCAATGATGACTTTCTGGTTGTATGTGCCTTTCTTGATGAAAATCTTGTAAGGCGAGGCCGGCGTCGCCGGTGCTTTCTCGATGGCAGCCTGAATACTTTCGCCGGGATTGACCACGGCATCGAAATCTACCATGTCTTTTCTCGGACCACGATACATGTCAATCAGCCCGGTCTCATTGGCGCCTTTCGTGGACAGACTGATGCGGACTTTGTGCTGTGGATCAAACTTGTCTGCCCATGCATCATACAGGTCATAGAGTTGAGCAGGGCGGTCGCCAAACCAAGCATAGCCGTTGCGACGCTCGGTGCCGATGTCAGACAAGTGCCGACGAGGCAGTCCGTCGCGGTCGCAGACATAAGGCTCACAGTATTTCAAATCATAGAAACGTGCCCAGATAGGGTGTGCTGTAGGATCTTTGACCAACGAGGTGTTTCGGTCGATGCTGCCAGGCATGCCAGTGTGCACAATTCTGACACCGGTCAACTTATACTTGTCAAACCATGCCATGGCGCCATGCACGGCCTGCTTCACCTGTTCACTGGGGTTGGGCAGTTCCATCAGCAGGCGCACGATACTGGCACTTTCCATCGAGCAAAAGGATGGGAGTTCGTAGGCACGGGCTGGAGCGGGAGCATATGTCTCTCGGTCGTGCTGTTGGCACCAAACCGTCGGCTGTCCATTCACCCGAATCTGGGTGGCAAGGATGCACTCCACACCTTTGTCGAAGGCCGTTTGTGCTTTCTTGCGCTGCTCCTTGGTAGTCAAGTTTCCTTGATACGGTGCCTTCTGCAACACAATGTCACGGAGCAAGGTCATCGTGTTGACCATGGCGTCATCGTTGAAAGTGATGTGTATCTGGTAGCCGTGCATCTCCGGCCAGAACTGCGGCCATCCGCCATTAGCATACTGTCCGCTCAAGAGATAGTCCACCGCCTTGTCGAAAGCTTCCCGATAGGTTTTGTCCTTCGTCGCCTGGTACAAGCGGGCAAGATAAATCATCTGTGTTGTGGTGGCATCGTTGTCGGTGGTGGAGTCATCGCGGCGGTTTTTCTCTGCCAAGACCTGCGCCCGCTCCTCGTCAGTCAAACGGCGCGCCATATCCACATTTTTCTGCCAACCGCCTGTGACGCGCTGGTAGAGCACCACTTGGTCGCCGATGCGGCGAGCCTCAGCAGTCTTGAAGAATGAGGGATCGGTTTCCCTCAACATATTACGATGCCTCTGTGCCGAGACAAAAGTCACGGCACAGAAAGCGAGGATAGTAAAAAGAATGCGTTTCATAATTTATTTGATTTGGTTGGTTTGTGAAGCATAGCGGAGCATATTCAACAAGAGTTGTCTGCCCACGGCATCCGCCTTGTTCATACCCTTGGTGTTGAAAGTGTTCATCGATTCGTTCATACCGTCGAGGTCCACCTTCTTGCCATAAGCGGCACTTCCCTTGAGGCAGGCTGGAATGTCGAGAGTGGTAATGAGAATGCGTCCTCTTCCGGCAGGAATCTCCGAAAGGGCGGAATACACCTCCTTGCGGTGGTCGGATACGCATCCCACCAACACGTCACCACGCATGTCACGCAGTCCGACACGACGACGGTTATAGGCAGCGAAGCATTGATATTCCCAATTGAACACGCAGTCTGTGGGAAGACCCTCGAAGACAGGATGCTGACGGCAGAAGAAATTGCCGCCATACCAAGAGCGACCCAAGACCTTGGAGCCTCGATAGTCCATCACTTCCTTGTCGCAAAGCAAGTCTGCCCAGCGTTCGGGATTGTCCACAATGACGAGGGTATGGCCTGTATACACCCATTCGAGGATATCGCTCACACCACTGCCAAACTGGGTCGGTTCAAAGGCGCCCACCAACATGAAGTCGGCTTGCGGCCTGCCTTTCTGATAAGGTGTCACCTGTATGCCTTGCGAACGGAGATAGACGGCAAAGACACCTGTCGTGTCTGCCACAGCACAAGTACCGGAGATACCCTCCGTGTTCATCTTGACGGCATAAATCATATCATCACCAGTGGTCACAGTCTTGCCTTTCTGCACGAGTCGGGCCTCAACCTTGGTGTAGCCCGGTGTAGTCACACGGATTTTCCATCCTTGCGAGAGATTCTCGCCATAGACCACACCACCACTGACCTTGACCGGCCGTTTTGCCTGCGCCACGACCTTGCCTGAGGCATCCTTGGCGGTCAGCAAAAGCTGTGCCGCTCCACGAACATTCTCCCGGTTGACGATATACACGTCGACCGTTGTGGTGTCGCCCACAGAGAGTACCTTGTGATTGAGTTTCACCGCCAGATAGAGCGGGCGGTTATAGCGGGCTATCAGTTGTGCGTCGCCCTTCAGATGGCGGTAGTTGTCCACGATGCCAGAGTGGTCTTCAAGTTTCATCGACTCCCAACCGTTCACCGCATAAGCGTCAACAGTGTTGGAGATGTGGATGTTCTCCATCACCCTGCCCTGGTAATAATAAGCCACATTGCCCATCTTACGGGTCAAGCTGTCCACACAAGGGAAAGCCTTGCTGAAACCACGCTCACGGAGGAACTTGTCATAGGCGTCATACCATGCCAAGTAGTCCTGTGCCTCCCAACCAGATGTGCGGCCGCTCTTGAGAATCTCGTCACGGATCAGTTGCAAACGGGGTGGCGTTCCAATGGCGCCCTCTTCTCCCCAATAGACGATTTCGCCCTTGTTGCCTGACCAGCGGAGGTAGTCGTCCTTACCTTTATATATATAGTCATGGTAGACGCCTGGACCGCCAGCATGATGGTTGTCCCACCAACCTACATTATAAAAGGTGGTATCATTGGGCATCATGTGCAGTTTGAAATGGTCATCGGGCACGCCTTCCGGATTTTGTCCGTTGCAAGAGTTGTAGGTCAGAATGCGCGATGGATCCAACTGGTGTGCCATACGCATTTCCCGACGGTCCTCCGCCTGTGGCAAAGCGCCACGTTCGTTGTGAAGATTGTAGATGATGAGTGATGGATGGGAGCGATCACGGCGGATCATTCTTGCCAACTTCTCATTGCGGAAACCGAAGTAGAATTTGGTGTAAAGGGTTCCGTCGTCAAATTTTCCTGCCGGATATTGATTGCCACCCGGTTCCTCAAAATAGAGCAAGCCCAACTCGTCTGCAGCATTGAGCACGTCGGTGTTGCCGATGTTGCGGTGGAAGTTAAGCATGTTCATGCCCAACTTCTTGGCATCGCTCACCTGTTTGTAGGCCAATTCTTTTGTTGGCGTGATGCCATTGTCGGGCCAGAAACTACACGAGATGGCAGTAATC
>JBNMIE010000103.1:0-8676 GCA_050873125.1 Prevotella sp. | reverse complement strand
TGCCCTCGCCGTGTTCCTTCCCGGCAACCAGTTCTTGCCGTTGGCATCCTTGGCAGGCATGTTCTATCTGTTCCCCATCGTGCTGCCCTTCACCAAGGGAAATGTGGTGAAGACCCTCATCGTCGGTTTGGTCGCCCTCATCATCGGCCTCTACTTCGTGACCGACATGGCGCCCGACTTCACCATGGCAGCCCAGCATGTGTATGAGCAGACCCAGGACAAGGCAGCCCAGATTCCTGAAGGATTCTCCGGCGGTGCCCTCGACTTTGCCTCTTCCCTCTTCGGATGGGTCATCTACCGCTGTGTGAAATTCCCCTACTATGTGGGAATGGGCGTGCTCGCCATTGTCGCTGTGGTGCTGATGTACATCAACAACCGCAAGATTGTGCGTGAGGAGAAAGCCATGAAAGGAGAATAAGAACAAAAAGAAACAATCATAAAACAGACAACACTATGAAGAAAATGATGATGACCATCGCCCTCGTGCTCTCCGCGAGCATGGGTTTCGCACAAGGTTGCGAGAAAGGTGGCTATGAAGTAAAGGCTGAAAACGCCTACACCAATTATAATGTGCGCTATGCGAGCAATCCGCTCGACGCCAAGCACTACACCACAGAACGCCTGCGCAACGAGTATGCCATCGAGAATGTGATGGTGCCCGGTCAGGTGAACTGGACCTACACCATGTTCGACCGTTTCCTCATCGGAGGTGCCGTTCCTACAGCCACTCCCTTGAAACTCACCTCCATCGCGCCCCTCTACACCGACAAAGACTTTGACAAGCGCAACCTGCTCGACAACCGTGAGCTGGGTATCATCAACGTGGGTGGCGACGGCGTCGTGACCGTGGACGGCAAGAGCTATACCCTCGGCTTCCAGGAGGCCCTCTATGTAGGCCGTGGCGCCAAGGACATCACCGTGGCCAGCAAGGATGCCGCCAAGCCCGCCCATTTCTATATGAACAGCGCCACCGCCCACAAGTCTTATCCCACCAAGAAGGTGACCTTGAAGGAAGCCAACAACATCAAGGCAGGCAGCCTGAAGGAGAGCAATGACCGTGTAATCCACCAGTTGATTATCGACGGCGTGGCTGGCGTGCACACTTGCCAACTGCAGATGGGTGTGACCGAGTTGAAAGAAGGCAGCGTATGGAACACCATGCCAGCCCACCTCCACCTCCGCCGCATGGAGACCTATTTCTACTACAATGTGCCAGAAGGTCAGAAGATTATGCACATCATGGGTCAACCCCAGGAGACACGCCCTATGTGGCTTAACAACGAGCAGGCTGTCATCAATCCTGAGTGGTCTATCCACTGCGCCGCAGGTACCAGCAACTACACCTTCATCTGGGGTATGGCTGGCGAGAATCTCATCTATACCGACATGCAGGTGGTGAAGATTCCAGACTTGAAATAATACATATTATATAATAAGGTTAGGGGAGGCTGATGACAGTCTCCCTTAACTCTATCTTAAACCTACACGCAAATGCAAAGATTTTTATTGATGATTCTTTCGTTCGCCCTCCTTGGCGGTTATGCCCAGGGTGCTGCGAAGGAAGACGGAAAGAAGTCGCTGACCGAGGCTGAGGCGAAGTCCGTGGCACAGAAGCTCCATGACGACTATTACGCCGCCAACCAGTCGCGCTTCGCCGATATATGGAAGACCCAGACCATCCATCGCGACACGCTGACCATGCGCTTCAAGTACCGGGTGTATGGCGAGAAACCGGCAGATGGCCGTTCGCTCTACATCTCGATGCACGGCGGTGGCGGCACCACCCCCGAGGTGAACGATGGGCAGTGGGACAACCAAATTATCCTCTACCGCCCCAAGGAAGGCGTCTATGTGGCACCCCGTTCGCTGGAGAATGTGTGGGACATGTGGTTCCGTCCCTACCTCGACGGGTTCTATGAAGAACTGATACAGTCGGCAGTGGCGGAATTTGGCGTCAATCCCGACAAGGTCTACATCACCGGCTACTCTGCCGGTGGCGACGGCACCTTCCGCATGGCGCCCCGCATGGCAGACCATTGGGCGGCAGCCTTGATGTGCGCCGGCCATCCCGGCAACACCTCCCCAGTGGGCCTCCGCAACCTGCCCTTCGGCATGTGGATAGGTCTTGCCGATGGTGCCTATGAGCGCAACCTGCACGGCAAGGAATGGTGTGCCGCCCTCGCGGCTCTCCACCAGGCAGACCCCGATGGCTATATCACCAACACCAACATGCCGATGACCGGCCACTGGATGAACCAGATGGACACTGTGGCGTTCCATTGGATGGGACAGTTCGTGCGCAATCCCTATCCCGACAAGGTGGTGTGGAAACAAGACAGCACCTATCTCAACACCGCCATGTACTGGCTCTCGCTTCCCAAGAACATGGTGAAACCCGGCGGTCTGATTGTGGCTGAGCATTACGGCAACGAGTTCTCTATCCATGACTGCTATGCCGACCAACTGACCATCGGACTCAACGACCAGCTGATAGACTACGCGAAACCCGTTGTGGTCACCTATCGGGGAAAGGAAGTGTTCCGTGGCAAGGTGAAACGCACCGCGGCAGCCATCGCCCAATCGTATGCCGCCCGCCACGACGACCGCTATGTCTTCCCGACACTGCTGACCGTCAAACTGCGTTAAGTGCGCAAGGCCATCAGACGGTTTGTCGGTAAAAACAAACTGTCGGTAGATTTTCCGAAAATAAAGCAAAAGTTTATATATCTTTACAATATTAATCCAAAGTCGCCCGACTTTGGATTTTTTGTGCATAAAAATGCAAGATTATTTTGTTCCTTTAACTAAAACCACTATCTTTGCACGTAATTTAAATGAAGAGAAGAGAAATTTTTCATAAACTATATTAAAGAGAGGGAAATCTTTCCGATTCGCTCTTTCGGGTTTAGCAACAATAAACAATAACACACAATAGAGAGAGATGAATATGAATTCAAACAGAACAAACTATGTTTTGAAGGCTTCGCTCTTGTGTCTTTCTCTCCTGATGGGAGGCACAACCGCTGTCACAGCCCAAAACAATGCGAGAAGTCCGCAGGGAGGAGTTCAGTCACGTCGCGCTGCCGTTGTCGCCCAAGGTGTGGTCGTCGACGACATGGGTGACCCGTTGCCTGGCGCTACTGTGCGAGTAAGAGGTACCAAGTTGGCGACTACGACCGACAGCAAGGGTCGCTTCTCCGTAACAATGCCCCCCCTGGAGTCAGGTAAATCCTATTATCTCGATTTCAACTTCGTGGGAATGGAGAAGAAATCGGTCCGTTTCCGCGACGGCAGCACCAACATCCGTGTGTCCATGGAATCCTCTTCCAACACCCTCGACGAGGTGGAAGTGGTGGAGACCGGTTATGGCCGCTTGCCCCGAAAGGACATGGTCGGCGCGTTTACCACGGTCAAGGCAGACGACATCATGATGCCTGCCTACCAGACCATCGACCAGATGCTCCAGGGAAAGATTGCCGGATTGATGGTTGTCAATTCGTCTACCCGTGTGGGCGCCACTCCAAAGATTACGATTCGTGGTAAGTCCACCATCCTCGGCAACACCGACCCGCTTTGGGTGGTCGACGGTGTCATCCAGGAAGACCCTATCTCCATCGACGCCAGTGCCGCCGTTACCGAGGACATGAAAGAGCTGATCGGTAACCAGGTGTCCTGGTTGAACCCACAGGATATTGAGACCATCACCGTATTGAAGGATGCCTCCGCCACCGCCATCTATGGTTCGAAGGCCTCCAATGGTGTCATCGTCATCACTACGAAGAAAGGTTCAGCGGAGCGCACGAGCATCCGCTATTCCACCCACTTCTCTATCCGTCAGCGTCCTAATTATAACATGTATGACTACATGAACTCCTTGGAACGTATCCAGTTCAGCAAGGAAGCCTACGACGCCGGCGCACGCTATCAGTCAGAGCCATTGCCCCAGATTTATACCTACGAGGGCTTGATGGCCATGTTCAACAAACACATGATTTCCGAGGCCGACTTTGCCAAGCAGATGCAGCGCCTGGAGACCGTCAACACCGACTGGTTCTCCCTTCTTTGCCGCAACTCCTTGAGCCAGAGCCACAACTTGAGCATTTCCGGCGGTACGAAGAAGGTGACCTATAACGCCTCCTTCGGCTATTCCAATACGAAAGGAACGGAGAAAGGCAACGACCAGAACCAGTTCACAGCCCGCTTGAATGTGGGTATACAGTTCAACCAAGCCATTCGTGCCTCGTTCAACGTCAGTGGAAGCAGCCGAAACTCCTACGGCTACAGTGGTGTGAGCCCTCACAGCTACGCCCTTACCACGAGCCGTGCCGTGCCCGCTTTCAACGAGGACGGCAGCCGTGCCTTCTATAAGTCATACTACACCTACCAGCTCAACAAGACCCTTGGCGGCAACAACACCTATGGCTATAACGTGCTGAACGAGATGGACAACAGCTATAGCAAGAACCGTGGCAACACGTTCAATGTGTCCGCCAACCTCGACTTCCAGTTGTTCCCTTGGTTGAGCTATCAGGTGGTCGGCTCCATGGCCTATAGCGGCAATGCCGCAGAGAGCTATCAGGGCGAGCGCACCTCTGCCATCGAGCAGCTCTATCGTGGCTATCCTGTTGGCGGTGCCGAGCCGGGTTCCGACCTCTACAAGGCAGCGCTGATGCCATTCGGTGGAAAACTGACGAACAACAACAACGACATGACCTCGCTCGACATGCAGCACAAACTGGTGGCGAGCCACACTTTCAACGAGATACACCGCTTGAACGGAATGTTCGGATGGGAAATGCGCTCTGCCAAGACCAACGGCAAGAACACCACTGCCTTTGGCTATGTGCCAGAGCGTGGCGAGAGCTTGATTGCTCCTTCTCAGCCAGAGGACATCGTGCCGATTGGCGGTACCCAGTCGATTGGCTGGGGCGCTTTGCGCCAGCTCTATGAAGGAGGCTGGAGCAGCACCAATGTCACCTCCAACTATATGTCGTTCTTCGGCACCGTGGCCTATTCGCTGATGAACCGCTATGTGGTGAATGCCAACATCCGTTCTGATGCCTCCAACCGCTTCGGTCAGGATGTGAAGAAACAATTCGACCCGACCTATTCCTTCGGTTTCTCCTGGAAGATTGCCGAGGAGAAATTCTTCAAAGAACATGTGAAGTGGGTAGACCAGTTGAACCTGCGTGCCACCTATGGTATCCAGGGTAATGTGGTCAACTCTGTCAGCCCCGAGCTGATTTCCTCTTATGGAAAGTTGCTCACAGGCTACAACGAATACTATTCCACCATCTCCAGTCTTCCTAACCCCTATCTGAAATGGGAGCGCACCCGCACATGGAACCTCGGTCTCGACCTCGGCTTGTTCCATGGCGTGACGATGAACCTCGAATACTACGGCCGCCGTTCCAATGCCATCATCGAGCAGGATGTGGCTGAGGAATATGGTATGGGTACCCTCCGTCTGAACGGTGGTATCATCTACAACCACGGTATTGAGTGGTCGATGAACATCACACCTGTACACACAAAGGACTGGACGGTGAACATCGGACTCAACGCTTCCAAGAACTGGAACAAGACTGAGACTGACGACCGCACAACCCGTGCCGACGAGCTGACCCACCGCGATTTCATCAGCGGCAACAGCAGCCGTCCTCTCCGCAAGGGCTATTCCCTCTACGCTTTCTGGGCATACGACTTTACAGGCTTGGAGCATGAGACAGGTCTGCCTACCTTCCGCAGTGCGACACTCAAGAAGGTGACCGACGACAAGACCATCGACCCAACCACCTTCCTTGTCTATGCCGGTGAGAGCGAGCCATACTTCACAGGCGGTATCAACCCCCGTGTGCGCTACAAGTCATTCCAGTTGAGCGCAAGCTTCGCCCTTATCCTCGGCTCCAAGAAGCGTCTGCCCAACCCCTATGCTTCATTCACGAACGGCAAGTTGCCAAGTCCTATCTCCAACCTCTCCAAGCGACTGCTCAACCGCTGGAAGCAGCCGGGCGACGAGGCTACGACCAACATCCCGGGACTCTACACTTCTGTATTGGATAAGTTGAACCTCTACACACCGGATGGCTACTACACCAACCGCTACGACATGTGGTACAACTCCACAGCCAACCTGGTGTCTGGATCCTTCCTGCGCTGTTCGCAGCTTTCGTTCACCTACCATTTCCCCAAGAGCATCTGTCAGAAGATTCATGCCCAGGGCATCTCCGTGAGCGGCAACACCAACAACATCTTTGTGATTGCCAGCAAGAAATGGAATGGTTTCGATCCTGAGACCGGCAGCAGCCGTCAGCCAAGAATCGTTTCGTTCGGTTTAAGTGTATCATTCTAAATAAACGCATCAGATAATGAAAAAGATAAAATTATATACATTGGCTTTGTTGGGTTCCGCCACGCTGCTCTCTTCCTGCGGAGATTTCCTGGAGCCCAAGTCCATCAGCGAGTATGTGCCGAAAGAGGTGTCGTCGCTGAATGAGATTCTGCTCGGCGAGGCCTATCCCATCAATACCGAAAGCGGATACAACTATTTCCTCTCCTTGATGGACGACGACTTGACCGCCACCCAGTATCAGGAGCCGGAAAACAATTTCGATGACAATATCTATGTGGCTTCCTACTCTTGGCAGCCCGACATGTTCAAGATCATGAAGGAGGCAGGAAGAACCTCCACCGACATGTATTACACCTACTACCGCAAGTTGAAGGGTGCCAATGCGGTCATCGACTATATCGGCACCGTGTCAGGAGAACCCGACGACATCCACAATGTGCTTGCACAGGCTTATGCCCTGCGCGGATTCTTCTATCTGCAGTTGGTCAACATCTTCGGACAACCCTATAATGAGAACCCCGACGCGCTCGGTGTGCCTTTGAAGTTGACCAGCGGTGTGGAGGAAGTGCCTTTGAAGCGCAACACCGTGAGAGAGGTCTACGACCAGATTGTGAAAGACCTGAAAGAGGCTGAGCGCCTTTACAACTTGCTGCCTGCCGACAAGCAGTGGAAGCAGAACTACCGCACCAGCCTTCCGATGGTGGAGCTGCTCCTCTCACGCACTTATCTCTATATGGAGAATTGGGCTGAGGCTGCCAAATATGCGCAACTCGTGATGAACGACTCCCGCTTCAAGTTGCTCGACTTGAACACTGTCCCCACCGAGGAAACCACAGAGGGTGTGACCAAGCGTGTCTACACCAACTACCACTCCTACACCACCTCTTCCGAGGTGATCTTCCCCTATGGTCAGGTGGCTGACTGGGCAGGCTGGGTTGAGGAATACTCAGAGACCGGTCTGGATGGCAGTCCCCGTCTTCCTTACTTCAAGGCTTCCGACGAGTTGGTCAACGACTTCGACGACAAGGATCTCCGCAAGGAGCGTTATATCGTCCGCAAGCAGTTCAATGGTGAACTGATGCCTTTGGCTATCGGCAAACTCAACGTGAACAGTTCTTATCGTCCTACCGGTGGTACAGGTGTGTTCGGCAGAAGCATCCGCTTGTCCGAGGCTTACCTCAACTATATGGAAGCAGAAGCCATGCTCTTCAAGACCACAGGCAGCGACAGCTATCGCCAGGAAGCCCTCTCCGCCCTCAATGCCCTTCGTGAGAAGCGTTATGCTCCCGAAGACTTTGTGGCTGAGGATATTGCCGATGCCGATGAACTGATCAAGTTCATCCACAACGAGCGTCGCCGCGAACTCTGTTTCGAGAGCCATCGCTGGTTCGACCTTCGCCGTTGGGGTATGCCGGAAATCAAGCACGTGTGGTATGATTCAAACAGCACGGTGACAACCTACACGCTGAAAGAAAAAGACCCACTCTATACGGTGCCTATCCCAGACAACGCGATAGAGAAGAACTCCAACCTCCAGCAGAATCCTTTAGGAGAGAAGCGTGTGGGCGATGTGACCGAAAAGACAACAGATAGTAACCCTAATAAAGATACAGAAGAATGAAGAAAATAGTATATATGGCTGCCCTGGCAGGAATGCTTTCATTCTCTGCCTGCAGTCCGACAGATGACCCTATAACCCCATCCGGCAACTATTCTGTGTTGCGTATGGCGTTCCCCCAAGGCAACAACCCTTGGGATGAGGAGATAAAAGAAATTCATGACAAGTATGGTGTATACCTCTTATATAAGGATATTACAGATGCCGACTTGAACCGTAAGTGGACCAGCGTCGGTACAGGAAAACTCTATACTGGTGAAGATGTGCCTGACGATGAGGTCCAGTATTATGTTGACTTCTTCAAAGGTCATGTCCTCCCATACTTTACTCCAGAGGTTTTGCAGAGCTCTTTCCCTGTGAAAATATATCTGATGAAAAACCTGAGAGGTTATAGCCCCGACCTGAACGACGACGATAATACTGGTACTGGTACAGGCGGAACTGGAACAGGCGGAACTGGCACAGGTGGAACTGGCACAGGTGGTACTGGCACAGGCGGAACTGGCACAGGTGGAACTGGAACTGGAACTGGAACAGGTACAGGCACAGGCACAGGAACAGGCACAGGTACTGGAACAGGCACAGGTACTGGAACAGGCACAGGCACAGGAACTGGAACAGGCACAGGCGGAACAGGCACAGGTGGAACTGGAACAGGCACAGGTACAGGCACAGGTACAGGAACTGGAACAGGTACAGGTACAGG
>JBNMIE010000102.1:0-8756 GCA_050873125.1 Prevotella sp. | reverse complement strand
CCCTTTGCCACCAAAGAGTGGATGCAGAAGGTGGAAGACCGCATCATCCGCCCCACAGTCGAAGGTCTCGCCGAGGAGAACATCGACTACAAGGGTTTCATCTTCTTCGGACTCATCAATGTGAAAGGCGAACCTATGGTCATCGAATACAACTGCCGCATGGGTGATCCAGAGACTGAGAGCGTCATGCTCCGCCTCAAGAGCGACATCGTCGACCTGTTTGAGGGTGTCGCAAACGGCGACCTCGACAAGCGTAAAGTGGAGTTCGACGACCGTTCGGCTGTCTGCGTGATGATGGTCAGTGGCGGTTATCCGCAAGCCTATAAGAAAGGTTTCGAGATCACAGGCTGCGACGAAGTGGAAGGTTCCATCGTTTTCCATAGCGGAACGGCCATGAAGGACGACAAGCTCGTGACCAACGGCGGTCGTGTCATCGCTGTCAGCAGCTATGGCAAGAACAAGCAGGAAGCACTGGAGAAGAGCTTCAAGGAAGCACAGAAAATCAAGTTTGAAGGAAAATATTTCCGCTCCGACATCGGCAGCGACCTTTAAACAACAAATAATCTCAAAAGAATCCACACGTGAGAACAGTCCAAAGCGGCTGCTCTCACGTGCGTGTCTTTAACCATATAACAACCGCAAGAGGAAAGATGTCTGTAAAAAGATTACAAAACAGGATAGCCGAAAGCAGGTTCACACTGCCAGCCACCGGCACCATCACCCTACTGACATGGATAGGAGCACACATGACTGGGCAGATAAACATCATCAGCCTACCCTATCTGTTCATCATCATTTCCACCTATCTGATGGTGGAACTCAACAACAGCAATGCGCTCATGCGCATCTACAGTCGCATGGTCTCCTGCTCCTTTCTCGTGCTCTGCCTGATAGCCAGCCCTGAGTTTATGACCATGAAGAGTTCCATCGTCTTGCTCAGTTTGGTAGCCACCTATCTCATCGGCTTCCATGCCTATCAAGAGAAGCGGTCACATGGACTCATCTTCTTTGCCTATCTCTGTCTGGGCATTGGCAGCATGGTCTTCGCCAAACTGCTCTATCTGGTACCCCTTTTGTGGATTGTCCTCTCCACAAACCTCATGGCATTCAGCATGAAGAGTTTTGTGGCAAGCATCCTCGGACTGATTACACCGTATTGGTTTGCCGCCACCTATTATATATATATAGGCGACTTCACCACATTCACTGAGCACGTGACAGACCTTGCCGACTTCACCGGATTGTTCGACATCAGCGGCATAACCGCCAACCAAGTTGTCACTTTCGGTTTCGTTCTCATCGTGGCCATGACCGGCATCATACACTTTCTGCGAACCAGCTATAATGACAAGATTCGCACTCGCATGATCTATGACATCTTCATCACCATAGACATCGCAAGTGTCATTCTGCTCTTTCTCTTTCCCCGTCACTTCAATGAGTGGCTCGCCATCATCATTGTCAACACAAGTCCGCTCATCGCCCACTACATCACGCTGACCCGCACTTGGATGACCAACATCTCATTCTACATCTTTGTGGTCGGAGCGGCACTCTTAACGTGCTTCAATATATGGATGCCTTCATTTCAATTCTGATAGACGGCGGGTATTGGGGAATGCTGATAGCGGCATTTCTCGCTGGCAGCGTGTTTCCGTTCAGCAGCGAACTGGTCATGGCGGGACTGCAAGCCGCAGGACTGGACCCGGTGAAGCTCGTCATCTTCGGAACCATCGGCAATGTCGGCGGCTCTGCCTTCAACTATTGCATGGGACGATTGGGGAAACTTGAATGGATAGAAAAACATCTTCACGTGAGTCCCGAAAGCATCGCAAAAGCCAAACGGTTTATGGCAGGACACGGGGCATGGATGGGCTTCTTCGCCTTTCTTCCCATTTTGGGCAGCGCCATCACCATCGTCCTCGGACTCACCCGAGCCAACATCCCCATCTCATTGACAAGCATCACAATAGGTAAACTCATCCGATACATCATCCTTGTGTATGGTGTGTCGTTCATCATCTAAAAAACAATAAATGAAGAAATACATAGTCATCCTCATAGCCTTTCTGGCACTCACCAGTTGCAGCGAAGTGCAGAAAAACGAAAGAATGATTACCGTCAGCATCGAACCGCTCCGCTTCTTTACCGAGGAAATAGCCGGAGACAAGTTCAAAGTGAGCACCATGGTGCCCGAAGGCATGAGTCCGGAAACCTATGAACCAACCGCACAACAGATGATGCAGTTGGCACAAAGCGACATGTTCATCAAGGTCGGAGGCATCGGATTTGAGGTGACCTGGATGAAGCGCATGGAGGCGAACGCTCCCCATACGCTGGTCATCAATTCGTCTGAGGGCATCAGCGAAATCAAAACCTCCAATGGGGTCAGCGATCCTCACACATGGATGAGCACAACCAACGCGACCATCATCGCCCAAAACATCTGCGATGCCCTAATCTCCATCGACCAAAATGACAGTGTCTATTTCCGACAGCGGATGGAGAAGTTGTGCGAAAAGATACAGACGACGGATTTGAACGTGAGAAAGTATCTCACAAAAGACAAATCCAAGGCATTTCTCATCTACCACCCCACCCTCACCTACTTTGCTAAAGACTACCAACTCAAGCAAATACCGATAGAGGAACACGGACGGGAACCGAGTTCGGTGCAGACTGCCAACATCATCCAGCAAGCCCAAAAAGACCGGGTGAAAGTCATGTTCGTGCAAAAACAATTCAGTGTCAAAAACACAAGAGCCATCACAGAATCTGTCGGCGTCACACCGATAGAAATCAACCCATTCAGCTACAATTGGCCAGAAGAGATGGTGCACGTGGCGAAAAGTATGAAATAAGGACATCAGCATGAAGACAATCGTCAGTCTAAACAACATAAAAGCCGGATATGACGGCAAAATCATTCTCAAGGACGTGTCGTTCGACATCCATGAGAATGACTATGTGGGCATCATCGGCCCCAACGGAGGAGGCAAATCCACCCTGCTGAAAGTCATCCTGGGAATCCTCAAACCGACCGAAGGCGAAGTGACGTACTTCAAAAATGGAGAACAGACGAGTCGCATCTCCATGGGTTATCTGCCCCAATACAACAAGATTGACAAGACATTCCCCATCTCGGTCTACGACACCATCCTCACCGGAGTGACCAATGACCGGGGATTGTTCGGAAGATTCACAACCGAACAACGGCAACAAGTAGACGCAATCATCGCCAGGATGGATTTGCAAGGATTGGAAGACCGTCCTATCAGCGCACTGAGCGGCGGACAACTACAGCGCATTCTGTTGGCAAGAGCCTTGGTGTCAAGACCGGACATCCTCATCCTCGACGAGCCCAATACCTATATCGATGAAATCTACCAAGCCCAGATGTATTCCCTGCTCGACAATCTGAAAAAAGAATGCGCTGTGGTATTGGTGAGCCACGACATCGAAACGATGAAGGAAAAAGCCAAACAAATTGTCTGTGTCAACCGCTCTGTCCGCCACTATGACACGGAAGAAACAAGTCAAGAAGATTTGAAAAAGCAGATAGAGGCGACATTCCAACAATAAAAAATATTAAAACCACAAGCTATTTGGGTTTATCCTTGCGCTTTGTTGGGTAGTCTCTTCTTTTTACACTATCTTTGCACTTTGAATTAAAATTATAATTTTATTAATTGCAATAATGAAACAGTACAAGTTAGTGGACAACATCATGGGGTGGCTGGTCTTTGCCATTGCCGCCTTCACTTATTGCTCCACAATCGAACCCACAGCCAGTTTCTGGGATTGCCCCGAATTTATCACCACTGGCTACAAGTTGGAAATCGGTCACCCACCTGGCGCACCGTTCTTTATGCTCACCGCCAATCTGTTCAGCCACTTTGCGAGCGATCCCTCACAAGTGGCCCGCATGGTGAACACGATGAGTGCTTTGCTCAGTGCTACGTGTATCTTGTTCCTATTCTGGTCCATCACACACCTCACCCGCAAACTCATCCTCAAGAAATGGGACGAACTCACCACCGCCAAGATGATCATCATTGAAGCAGCCGGTGTGGTGGGCGCATTGATATACACATGGAGCGACACATTCTGGTTCTCCGCTGTCGAAGGTGAGGTGTATGCCTATTCTTCCGCCTTTACGGCAGTTGTGTTCTGGCTGATTCTCAAATGGGAAGATCATGCGGACGAACCTCACAGCGACCGTTGGCTTGTGCTGATTGCCTATATGACTGGTCTGTCTATCGGTGTCCACTTGCTCAACTTGCTCTGTATTCCAGCTATCGTGCTCGTCTACTACTATCGCAAGTATCCGAATGCCAACTTGAAAGGTTCTCTCCTTGCGTTGGTCATTGGCTTTGTGATTGTAGCAGCTGTGCTCTATGGCGTAGTGCCTGGTATCATCACCGTCGGTGGATGGTTTGAGTTGTTCTTTGTCAACACGCTCGGCTGTCCGTTCAACACGGGCGAGATTATCTACATCATTCTCCTGGTGGCAGCCGTGATTTGGGGCATCTACGAGAGCTATACCAACAACAACCGCAAACGTCAGATTGTTTCATTCCTCTGTGCCTTTGGCTTGATTGGCATTCCGTTCTACGGTTATGGCTGGGCAGCATTCTTCACAGGTGTTGTAGTGCTCGCTGTTGTCGGCTTCCTCTTGAAGCTCAAAAAGGAGAACAAGCCTATTATCAATGCCCGCATGCTCAACACCACACTGCTTTGCATGCTGATGCTGATGATTGGTTATTCCAGCTATGCACTCATCGTCATCCGTTCATCGGCCAATCCTCCTATGGACCAGAACTCTCCTGAGGATATCTTTACCCTCGGAAGTTACTTGAGCCGTGACCAGTATGGAGACCGTCCTCTGTTCTACGGACAAGCCTACACATCTGAATACCAGGCAGACAGTGATGGTCGTGTTGAAATGTCCAAGGGCGCTCCTATCTATGAGCGCAAAGAGAAGACCTCAAAGGACGAGAAGGATTCTTACTATATCGTCAGCACAAAGGATAAGCCCAAGTATGTGTCAGACCAGTGTATGTTCTTCCCAAGAATGTACGACCGTGGCCACGCTGGTGCTTATGAAGATTGGATGGGTGGTGTGAAAGGCAAGACTGTACAGTCTACCTACAACCCCGATAACACCGTGAAGATTCCAACAACGCTTGAGAATCTCGCCTTCTTCATCTCCTACCAGTGCAACTATATGTACATGCGCTATTTCTTCTGGAACTTCTGTGGTCGTCAGAACGACTTGCAGGGCAACGGAGAATTGGAGCACGGCAACTGGATATCCGGTATTCCAGCATTGGACAACTGGCGTCTCGGCGACCAAAGCAAGTTGCCACAGGATTTGCAGGACAACAAGGGACACAATGTGTTCTACTGTCTGCCACTTCTTCTCGGTATCATCGGCCTCTTCTGGCAAGCTTACCGGGGCGACCGCGGCATCAAGCAGTTCTGGGTGGTGTTCTTCCTGTTCTTCATGACAGGTCTTGCCATCGTCATCTATCTGAACCAGACACCATCACAGCCTCGTGAACGTGACTATGCTTATGCCGGTTCCTTCTATGCCTTTGCCATCTGGTGTGGTATTGGTGTGGCTGGTATCTATGACTCCATCAAGAAATGGAAGAAGTGCAATAAGATTAATGAGACTGTTCTCGCAGCAGTGGTATCCATACTCTGTCTGCTCGTACCTATCCAGATGGTATCACAGACTTGGGATGACCATGACCGTAGCGGACGCTATACTTGCCGCGATTTCGGACAGAACTATCTCATGTCCATGCAAGAGAAAGGCAACCCGATTATCTTCACAAATGGTGATAATGATACCTTCCCATTGTGGTACAACCAGGAAGTGGAAGGCGTGCGTACCGATACCCGTGTCTGCAACTTGAGCTATCTCCAGACAGACTGGTATATCGACCAGATGCGCCGTCCGGCATACGACTCACCTTCAGTGCCTATCTCATGGCCTCGTATCGACTATTGTTCCGGCACCAACGAGATGATTCAGGTAATGCCTGACTTGAAGAAACAAATACTTGATTTCTACAAGGCAAATCCTGCAGAAGCCAAGAAGCAGTTTGGCGATAATCCGTTCGAGTTGAAGAACATCATGAAATACTGGGTACGTGGCAAGAACAATGACCAGCACGTCATTCCAACCGACACCGTCTATGTCACCATCGACAAAGAGGCTGTCAAGAAGAGCGGCATGCTCATTGTCGACACTATCCCGGACAAGATGGTCATCTCTCTCGTTGGCAAAGACGCCCTCTACAAGAATGACTTGATGATGCTCGAGATGATTGCCCAGAGCAACTGGACTCGTCCTCTCTACATTGCCACAACAGTAGGTGCGGACAACTACATGAATCTCGGTGACAACTTCATCCTTGAAGGTCTTGCCAACCGTATCACTCCATTCAAGACGACCAAGCCTGGAGTGAAGAACATTGATACGGAGAAGATGTACTACAATGTGATGAAGCGCTTCAAGTACGGCGGTCTCAGCACGCCGGGTCTCTACATCGACGAGACAGTGATGCGTATGTGCTACACACACAGACGACTCCTCGCTCAGCTCGCCAATGCTCTGATCGACGAGCACAAGAATGGCAAAGCCCTCAACGTGCTCAACAAGGCGGAAAAGGAAATTCCCGAGTACAACGTGCCGATGAACTATGTCAGTGGCGGTTATGACCTCGCTAAAGCATACATGCGTCTTGGACAGAAAGCCAAAGCGTTCGCCATCCTCAACAAGATGTGGACCAATGCGACACAATACCTCACATGGTATATGTCACTTGACTACAACCGCTTCAGACAGAGCATGTATGACTGCAACATGTACTTCCAGACTATGTACTTCATGATAGATCTTGCTAAAAATGCAAATCCTGCATGGGCACAGAAGCACAATGTCATCTTCGAGCAGTTGTATACTCACTATCACAACATTGGAGGACAAGATCCCGATCCACAACAGTAATTGTAAAGTATGATAATAGAACAACCGGCCATGTGGCTCCGCTGGCTATATCCAAGAGCCACATGGAGAATGGACAAACACGATCATTCGGTGTATCTGACCTTCGACGATGGTCCGATACCCGAATCGACCCCATTCATTCTCCAAACGCTGAACAAATACAACATCAAGGCTACTTTCTTCATGGTTGGCGACAACGTGAGGAAGTACCCTGATTTGTACCGACAGATTGTAGAGGCCGGACATCGGGTGGGCAACCATACCTTCAACCATATAGGAGGTTTTAAGCACACCATCAAGACCTACAGCTATAATGCGGAAAAGGCTAATGCCTACATCCATTCCAACCTGTTCCGTCCACCCCATGGATGGATGAGACTGGACCAATATGCATGGCTTGGCAGGAAATTCCGTATCATCATGTGGGACTTGGTCACTCGGGATTATTCCAAATGGATGACCGGTGAAGATGTGCTTAACAATGTGAAACGCTATGCGCGCAATGGTTCTATCATCACTTTCCATGACTCGCTGAAAAGCATCGACAAACTCCATTATGCCTTGCCGGCAGCCATAGAATGGTTGCAAGCACAAGGATACAAGTTCAAAATATTCGACTAAAACAAACGCAAGAAAGGCTATTGGAATATATCAGATCCAATAGCCTTTCTTTATATCACCAATATGAATGTATCAATCATTGTCAATCCACAACGCAACAGTTTCCTCATAGACGCACTTACAAGCGTCTGGGAAGCCTCTGTAACCGAAACCCACCATTTCCTCACCAAGGCTGACATAAGCCATCTAAAGCCTTATGCTGCCCAAGGATTAAAGGAAATACCTCTGCTCGCCATTGCCATGGCAGACAACAAGCCCATAGGATTCATAGGCATTGCCGAGAAAAAGGTTGAAATGCTCTTCGTTGCACCTAAATACATCGGTCAGCACATTGGCTCACAACTTATGCTGTGGGCAAAGCACGAAGGCATCAAATATATTGACGTGAACGAGCAAAACCCGAAGGCGGTGGACATTTACCGGCATTGGGGATTTCAGGTCTATGAGCGCACGGAAAACGATGAACAGGGAAATCCTTTTCCCATACTCAAGATGCGACTCAGCGATTAGTCATAGAGATAGAACATCCGTTCCATCCCATGCCACTTCTGGTCGCTTGTTGCCCCTTCACCACATTTCTGGAACTTGCCCACTAAAGCTTCCCATTCTGCTTGCTTTGGCAACTTAGCCAACTTTTCCATCGCAGAATCCCAATCAAAGTCTATGGGAGCATCTACTATCATCACCAAACGATTGCCTGAGATATAGATTTCCATCTCTAAGATACCAACTTGTCTGATGCCATCTCGTATCTCTTTCCATTGAAATTCTTCAGAATGAAGACGTTTATACTCACGTATGGCAGCCTCGTCAGACTCCAAATCCAGCCATTGCACATACCGTTTTGTTTCTCCCAAAAATTTCTTTTGCTTATATCCTTCCATATCATAAAGTTATTGGTTACAGAAAGAACGTGTTAACACGAAAAATATTGCCCGAGAGGCACAGAAACAATATTGTGCCTTTGAGAGGCACAGAAACGAAAAAAGCCCCGAAGACTGTTGTCCTCGAGGCTTTCACTTGAAAGAAGGCGGCTACCTACTCTCCCGCATTGCATTGCAGTACCATCGGCGCAAGTGGGCTTAACTTCTCTGTTCGGAATGGGAAGAGGTGG
>JBNMIE010000101.1:0-8919 GCA_050873125.1 Prevotella sp. | reverse complement strand
TCCGTCGTCTGGACCTCAGCGAGGATACCGACGAAAGCGTGTCAGACCAGACGGACAGCAGCAACGACATGCCCGTAGCCTAAGCTTGAGAGGGTAGGGGCGGGATGCAGTCAGGGATGCACCGATAGCACCCAAGGCCGTCATCCACGGCAAGCGACACTGAAACACCGCTATATACGGACATCCGCTCGTCCCGCCTGCTCTCGCAAGCTTATATTGGAAATTAGAAGTAAAACCTAAAAAAGTTCAGCAGAAAAATGAATAAGTCAAAATGTTCGGCAGTCATCCAGTTTTTCATCACCGTCCTGACCGCCATCGCCTCCGCCTTTTGTGTCCAATCCTGTAAAGCCTAAGAAACATGAGAAAAATAGACCTTATCGTCATCCACTGCTCTGCCACCAGAGCCGACCGCAACTTCACGGTCGAAGCACTTGAAGCCTGCCACAAGGCGCGTGGTTTCCGCACCATCGGCTACCACTACTACATCACTAAGGACGGAACCGTCTATCCGTGCCGTCCCGAGACCATGATTGGCGCCCATGCCAAGCACTACAATGCCCACAGCATCGGCATCTGCTATGAGGGCGGTCTTGATGCCCACGGCAATCCTGCCGACACGCGCACCGAGGCGCAGAAGCACAGTCTTGAGGCTCTCCTGCGGAGTCTGTGTCTCGACTATCCTGACGCCGAGGTTCTCGGCCATCGCGACCTCCCCTGGGTGAAGAAAGCCTGTCCCTGCTTTGATGTCAGGAAATGGCTGAGCGACATCCATTTCCACATCTAAAAACTCACACTCCCAACCTGTCGACTCACAGTCCGACAAGTTGGGAGTTTTTTTGTTTTATTCTCCAAAATATTTTATTTGTGCCCCTTATAAGATAGGCTTGTTGTATGGCGTGCGTTCATGCAGATGGCGGAAACTTTCAATGCGGGCTTCGCTCAAAGAACCTTCATCCCACATCTTGTTCATTTCCTCATCAGCCTTTTGCGCAAAATAATCAGAGATGTTCATCTTAAAATGTTAATTATAATATGATGTTTGTTGGAGACAATCGATTGTTTATAATGCAAATCGCGGGATGGAAGCCCAACATTTAATCCTGCTTTCTGAAGGTCACTTCAAACATCCCCAAGGCTTCACCCAACCGTTTTCTCGTCTGAAGCAGTTCCTCCTCGTCCTCCACGAAATCACCGAAAGCATAGATGATCTCCTGATAGTAGCTCAGATGGTAAAAACCTATACCCTTCTGATGTTGAAAAAGTACGAATTCTTAAAATGGCACTTCTTCATGAACTCGTTTACTGGGATGCAATGACGCACCAATTCCTGACTCAACACCTCGCCAAACTGACGGTTGCTGGTCTGAAAAGTCTTTTCTGACATAAAATTAAAATTTAAAAATGTTATAATAAGTGAAATTATTGCTGGATATTTCCCTCCCATGAGAGGGAAATCGAGAAATCTAAAAAGCATTATCTTTGTCCTCAGAATTATAAAAAGAATATTAGATAGAAACATGATGACCATAAGCATTTTTGAGAATATGACCTCCAAGCAGCCCCAGGCTGGACAGCTTGACGAGGTGGCGCGACTCATCCGCGAAGATGAGCGGTTGGACGCCTTCACCCAGTCCTATCGCCAGACCGGCAGCAAGACCTTCAAGAGCGAATGTCAACTCTTCGCCGTGGCGTGTCTCCTCGAGGGAGGAAAGGGCAGGGTGAACGTCAGACAACTCACGGGACTCTCCCTGGTCGACATCGACCATGCCGAACACGTGGAACAACTGAAACAGAAAGCTTGCAGCGATCCGCACACGCTGATGAGCTACATCACCATGAGCGGCAAGGGCCTCCGCGTGCTCTTCCTCTACGACATCGCCCCCGAATACTCGGGCGTTCCGAAAGACCCCGAAGAGGTGAAAAAGTTTGAACGGTATTATCAGCAGGCGTTCACCGCCGGCAATGTCTACTACGAGCAACTGCTCGGCGCCAAGGCGGACATGCAGTGCAAGAACCTCACCCGGCTGAGCGGTCTCGCCCACGACCCCGACGTGTTTCTCCGTGAGCCGTCCGAGGTGGTACGCTTCACCGCCGAGGACATGGCTGCCGCCGCCGTCCACTATGCCAAACAGAGCAAGGAAGACAAGCAGATGCAGCGCATCCAGACCTATTACGACACCCTCGTGGCGCCCCAGTTGGCGAGAGCCCACATCGAGTTTGCCAGCGGAAGCCACAACGAGTATGTGATGCGCGTGGGCTACCGTCTTGCCGAACGGAGGTTCTCACGCAAGGTGGCGCTCAAATGGGCGGTTGGGAAGTTCGGCGACGACTATCCCGACACCGCGCAGGTGGTCAACTCCTGCTTCGACAATGCCACGCCCTACGACGACGGCAGCGGAGGCAGGAATGGACGGGGCGAGAGCAAGTTTGCCTCGGTCGAGGACATCAAGTCCTTTCTCAACGGTCACGTCGCCCTCCGCTTCAACGAGATCACCAGCCGTGTGGAATACAAGTCAACAGACAGCGACACGGATGTGGGCGCGTGGAGCCCTATCAACGACCGCAAGGTCAACTCCCTTTGGGCGGAGCTGTCGCTGCTGATGAGGGTCAACAAGCAAGACCTGTACAGCATCATCGATTCCGATTATGTGCCGCCATACCATCCGTTCCGCGAATACCTCGAGAGCCTCGCCCCCGTGCCCCCAGACGACGGGGAACACGACTATATACGCCAACTGGCGGACACCGTCCGTGTGAAGGGCGGAGAGGCGGAACAGGCGCTGTGGCGGCGCTATCTGAAGAAATGGCTTGTGGCGATGGTGGCGGGTTGGTTGTCGGACGACGTGGTCAACAATGTCATCCTTGTGCTCATCGGCGAGCAGGGAGCCTACAAGACCACGTGGTTCAACTATCTGTTGCCGCCCCGGCTGAAACAATATTTCTACACCAAAACCAACGCCAACCGCATGTCGAAAGACGACCTGCTCACCCTGGCGCAGTATGCCTTGGTGTGCTGTGAGGAGCTGGACACCATGCGCCCCGCCGAACTCAACCAGCTGAAGGCTGCCGTCACCATGCCGAGCATCGACGAGCGGGCGGCGTATGCCCACTATCACGAGCACCGCAAGCACCTCGCCTCGTTTTGTGGCACGGGCAACAACACCCAGTTTTTGAGCGACCCCACAGGCAACCGCCGTTGGCTGCCCTTCGAGGTGGAGAGCATCGTCTCGCCCAGAGACCATCCTTTCCCCTATGAGGGCATCTATGCCCAGGCGTTGGCTCTCTACAAGAGCGGGTTCCACTATTGGTTTGCGAAGGAGGAGATTCTGGAGCTGAACCGTCACAACAAGCAGTTTGAGACACCACATCTCGAACACGAGTTGGTGGACTTGTATTTCCGCAAGCCTACCGATACTGAGTTGGGCGAGTTCATCTCCGTTGCCCGTGCCTTGCAAATCATCAGCTATGGCATCAGCCAGAAGCTCAGTTCCGTGAATATGGGCAGGGCTTTTAGCGACATTGGCTTCAAGCGAGTGCGCACCAACAGCAGCCGGGGCTTCATTGTCATCTGTCGCACGGCGGAGGAAATCAAGGCATATCAACATAGCCTTTCGTTTAATGCTCAGCCAGATACGACCGAAAATGAGCCTTTCTAAACGACCCGACAGGGAGTGACAGATGACACTTGTGACACATGTTTTTTAAAATTTCCCTATGCGCGCGGGCAGGAAAACATAAAATTAAAATTGAAATGAAATATATGAATTAATAATTATCGAAAACGTCTGTCACATCTGTCATCTGTCATGCATAAGTGACCTCGACAACCATCGTAAACCGCTTGTTTGGCATGCCTAAATGGCTTAGATAGACATCGCAAATGGCTTAGTTAGCACAGCCAAATGCCTTAGTTAGACATCACAAATGACTTAAATTAGCACATCCAATATGAAAATCAAGAACTACAGCAAACAAGAGCTTGCCCAGCTCTACTTCCCCTACAGCGATCCCCGCACGGCGACCTGTCATCTGATGCGTTGGATCAACCGCAACCCCACGCTCCTGATGGAGCTGAAAGCCGCCGGCTACTACCGCCACACCAAATTCTTCACCTCCCGCCAAGTCTGCATCATCCTCGACTATCTCGGCGACCCGTAGCAGCCGAATGAGGATGGAGAGAGGAGGGGAATCATAAGTTACGAGCCTGGCGGGTTAGAGCATCCGTATCATCTGTCTGTTTAAGATTTCAGCTTGGTTTGTGGCCCTCATGATAATTCTGTGACTGACCCATGCTTCATGCAATAGATTCTGGTCAAACCATGCATTGAAATCATCTAACATGGGGAAAGACACAATGGCATAAACAGTCTTGTCCTCGTTCAGGATTTTCTTGTTTCTGAAATATTTGACCGTAGCTTCTATCTGCGCCACCATTTTGTTCGGATAACCATTTCTGACGTCACTGGCCTTGAATTCGTCTTTGGCATATTTGGTTTCGACAAACAATACCCAACCGTCATGATCCGAAGACTCGTCAGCCGGACACAACACACATTCGCATTGTTGGGAAAAACATCCTTTCTTGACAGGCAAAGCGTTCTCTGAAAACTTGTCACAACAAACAGGCAACTCTTGTGGATTCAACAGACAGACTGCCTTCCGTTTCGGGTCGTAGTCATAGAAGGCAATGCCACCATTGTTTTCGTCTTTCCAATCCACGACATACAGCACCTGTCCATGGAGCGTCTCGAGAAAATCCTTGTGTTCAGGCAAGACATGCAACAATTCCTTAATCATGACTTTGCGATTTTTACATAAGGAAGCATCAAGTAATAATCGTCCAACAAATCGTTCATGACATCATTGAAATAATGCTTGCCGATAGTGTTTGTCCGACAATCCTTGATATTCTCCAGCGTTCCGTCTTTGATTTGCCAAACACTCACGAAATTGGGGTCGATTGCCGCCTCCTTGCAGTCCAAGTCTCCCTTCAATTCCTCCGGCATATCCTTGCCCACCATTCCCAAGATCATGCTGTTGTTGAAGGCATGGAGAATGTAAGGACTGTGAGTGGTGACCACCAGACGGTGCTTTCTGCCATGGTTGATGGTCTTCAAGAGGTAGTAGACCAAATCCCGTTGTGTGGTCGGGAAGAGATTCTGTTCGGGCTCCTCAATGACAAACTGGGTGTGCGTGTAGATTTTTCCGCTGATGATGCCTGCCAATCGTTCCTTCAAACTGTCATCCTTGGCAACCTCACTGATCAGATGCTTGATTTTCTCGATTTCCTCAAAAGAATAAGGCTTGTTCTCTTTGTAGATGCCGTCGGCCAGCCAGTCTATCAGAGTCAACAAAGGCACGATGCTTTGCAATCCACTGGATGCGTCTTCCAGGGCGACGGCTCCGCCTTCAGGCAAATCCACGACATTGCTTATTCCGTTTTGAGAATAAAAGTCCATGCCCAAGTTCAGCAGCGCCAACTTGTGCGACGAGGAATATTTCTTCCGTGCTTCTTGCCAGCTCAGCAGAAAGGCCATCAGGTTGTCGTCTTCCTCTGCGTATTTTTGCAAATTGGGCACCACCGAGACAAAGTTGCGCTCAGCGGGAATATAGATGACCTTGGGATTGATGACCTTGGATGCGGGATACAAGAATACCTCGTCTTTGGACAATTTTTCCTCATGGCTCCTTTCCCATCCGGGGTAAGGCAAAGGGATGTTTTCGGGCCAATGATAGGCATAAGCCAGGTTGTCGCCCAAGTAGCAGATGACTGAATCCTCACGGAAATAGGATTGGATATGGTGATAAGATTGCAGGCGGCGGAAAGCCTCCTTTCCGTTGGAAAAGCAAATGTCGTCCTTATAGACGGACTTCTCCAGCCAAGAGCAAAAACTTATAATCTTGGCGATGGTGCTTTTGCCGCTGCTTTGTTCGCCTATGAAGACATTGACCTTGTTGAGTTCTATGTCAACATCTTTTATGGGTCCAATATTTTTTATGATCAATCGAGCCATCTTGTCGTCTTTTATATGGAATTAGATTGCAAAAATACATTTTTCCGTTCACATCGCCAAACTTCTCGCATGAATTCGCAACCCCATTCCGTATTTCATACGCCTAATTTCTCAAACATATCCTCAGCGCTTTCATATTCCGTCAATCTGCCTTGCCGGATATCATCCGTGGCCTCTTCTATGCCAGTCTTCTTTGCATAAGCATTCCCGAGAATTGTGTCAAACATCTCGTCAACAGAATTCCATTGCGTAACCCTGCCTTTGGCAATATCCTCTTCGGCAAGTTCCAATCCAGTCCTCTTGGCCTTCAAATAATTGTTTTTCGTTTTCATTGTATAGTTTATTCTTCAATGGTGTCAAGCATGATTGATCCACTGTTGCAGCGTTCGTCTATATTGGCACCAACTTTCTTGGCAAAGTATTGCGACAGAACTATTTGCGGGCTGAAAGCCCAACAAAAACTTAGCCTGGGGCAACCGCCCCGGGAACAATCGTCAAAACATTTCGCTCTGACAGAGCAAAAGAGTGTCGACTTGTTGATTGTCAATGATTTATGCGGTGATTTTGTTCTTCATTCTCCAAAAGAAATGCCAAGTTCTGAAGACTGGCTCACACAAGGCCTCGGCGGGATAGTATCTCACAAAGTGCATGTTCCGCCATATCTTCAAGAAATACTTCTTTGCCATGCCTTGTTGGGTGAAATGACCATACTTGGCGGAATGCTTGCCGAAGTTGCCTCCATCCATAATCTCAGACAGAAGGAGCCTTCCCCGCTTCTCGTCCATCGGACAAACCATCATGTCCTCAGACAATCCCAGCACCTCATGCAACACATACATCACAGCCCCGGCAAACTTCCATAGTCCAAGATGTTTCAAGTCTCGCTGTAGCACTGCAACATCAGACCCCGTGTGCCCCATGTTCACAAGCACATAATAATAGTCTATCATCTGCCTCATGCCGATTCCCTCATCAAAGAAATGATGATACAGATGGCAGAGCTGATAAATGACATTGAACGCACTGGTCGGCACGGCAATCTCCCCAGCGTCATCCGGCAGACTGACGACATTCGAGCACTGCAAGTCAGCATTCCGTTTGAACCATTTCTGCAATCGGGCATTGTAGATGGGGTTGTTCATGACACCGGGGATGAAGTGCAACTCCACCACGACACCCTCCATCACCGTTTCCAAATGCATAAACCTTATGTCTTCGCCAATGTTGAAATGTTTCTTGGCATACTTCATGATCTCTTCGCGTCCGGCATTCACCCAAACATCGATATCCCCGGGAGTGCGAGCATAAGGATTGGAATACATCAAGGCGTTGCCTTGCCCTTTCAAGATGCAGCATCGCAAACCATCTTGGCGAAGCTGGGAATAGAGTTTGGCTGCAACCGCATTCACCTTCATATTTTGCCGGCGGATTTGTTGCGCCACCGCCATCCATTTCATCAGCAAGTCTTGCCGGATAGGATTGTCTTTCAGCAATGAAGGATAGTCCCTGCCCAAACGCTCGACACCATCGAAACACAAGCCAAGAATCGTTTGTTTAGAGGCAAACGCATAGAGTTGTCGCCAATCCATCTTGGTGACGACCTTACTCAATTCTCTGCTATTGCCGATGCAATATTTCAAGAATTCAAAAAACATTTCTTTAATTTTAAGCCCTAATCAACCATAAATCCATAGGCTACCAATAAAAAGTTAGCTTTCTGTATGTTTTGATTAGCAAGTAAATACCTTAAATATTACTCTTCAAAATTCAATTCCCCAAAGAAATTATAATGAGGAATGGTGATATCGATAAAGTCAAAAGACAACTTGCCTTCTGCTGACTTTATCAGATCATAAACTTTTTTGCATTCGACGTCTGCTGTGGCATAAAAATTAATACCAGGTTCCACATCAGCCTGCGCAAACATTTTGGTATCATTAGGCACGACAGCCCTTGGTGTAATGGTAGCACCTCGCTTTTTCTTCTCTGCATAAACTTCCGCTATCATTTTCCCCGCCCTTTGAGCATGATCGAAGTTGAAAGGAACTATGAGCATATTTTTAAGAGGAAGTTCATTTATTTCTCCTCTCACACAATACTCGGCAATCGCGATGGTGCTAATCTCAATCACAAAATCATGCTCCAAGAAATATCTAAAATATCCTAAGGCATTATCATGCAACGGATCTTCTTCATTCAACAGACGAATGAAGAAACTGGTGTCCAACAATACACAATTCTGTTCCATTAGGCAAAATCCCCCCTTACGTTAGCCAACCATTCATCGGCATTCACACCTTTCCATTTTGGAGTAGCTTTACGGATCAAACCTTGTAGATAATCCTCATCAAACTTAGGTTGATAATCCATCAGTTCCACCAAAACCAAGGTCGATTTATCAATGTCACCGGTAAGGATGTTCTTCTTGGCGCGAACCCGTACACCAAACTTCTTATAGAGAGGGTTTCCCTTATAACCTGCTAAATATTCCTTGTCCGTGCGAATGGTCAAGGAACCGGCATCCTTTGTGTCCAAATGGATATTTGCTTTGTCTTTGCCACCAGCGTCCGTCAATGTACCATAATAATAGCACTCTATATCCACCATGATATTTTCACGGCGGACGTAATGCGTAGTTGGAGTAATCTTAAAGATGCGCCGAGGCTTGTCAGAAGTGCTTATTTCAATGTCATAATGATGACGCTGAGCAAAGGACTGGATGTTTTCTATCGCTTGCGCACTTGCCACTTCCAGCTTGTCAATATATCCATTCTCTTGTTCTATGACATTAAGTATGGACGACACCAAAAGTACGCTTTGCAAGGATGTTCTGAAGATATTAATCACAGAACCACTCTTCATCTCATAAGAGATAGTAGGCCGATCCTTGCGCTTCTTCCTGTCT
>JBNMIE010000100.1:0-8977 GCA_050873125.1 Prevotella sp. | reverse complement strand
TGGTGATACCCACCTGGGTGGTGATGACTTCGACCAAGTGATCATCGACTGGTTGGTCAACGGATTCAAGGCAGACGAGGGCATCGACCTCTCCAAGGATCCTATGGCAATGCAGCGCTTGAAAGAGGCTGCCGAGAAGGCCAAGATTGAGTTGTCAAGCACTACTTCAACAGAAATCAACCTTCCTTATATCACAGCTGAAGGCGGTGTTCCAAAGCACTTGGTAAAGACTTTGACCCGTTCACAGTTCGAGCAGTTGGCTCACAACTTGATTCAGGCTTGTCTTGTACCATGCCAGAACGCTATCAAAGACGCTAAGTTGAGCACATCAGATATCGACGAAGTAATCCTCGTAGGTGGTTCAAGCCGTATTCCTGCCGTGCAGACATTGGTTAAGAACTACTTCGGCAAGGAGCCTTCAAAGGGTGTCAACCCTGATGAGGTTGTGGCTGTGGGTGCTGCCATCCAAGGCGCTATCCTCAACAAGGAAGGCGGCGTAGGCGACATCGTATTGCTCGACGTTACTCCTCTGACCCTCGGTATCGAGACCATGGGTGGCGTGATGACCAAACTTATCGACGCCAACACCACCATCCCTTGCAAGAAGAGCGAGACCTTCTCTACCGCAGTGGACAACCAGACAGCCGTGACCATCCACGTGCTCCAGGGCGAGCGTCCAATGGCGGCTCAGAACAAGAGCATCGGTCAGTTCAACCTCGAGGGCATCGCACCAGCACGTCGTGGTGTTCCACAGATTGAGGTGACATTCGATATCGACGCCAACGGTATCCTCAACGTAAGCGCTAAGGATAAAGCTACAGGCAAGGAGCAGGCCATCCGCATCGAGGCTTCTTCAGGCTTGAGCGAGGACGAGATCAAACGTATGAAGGCTGAGGCTGAGCAAAACGCTGCCGCCGACAAGGCAGAACGCGAGAAGGTTGACAAGCTCAACCAGGCAGACTCTATGATCTTCACCACCGAGAACTTCCTGAAAGACAACGGTGACAAGATTCCTGCCGACAAGAAGCCAGGCATCGAGCAGGCTCTGCAGCAGCTCAAGGACGCCCACAAGGCAGCCGACCTCGCAGCCATCGACTCTGCTATCGCCAACCTCAACCAGGTAATGCAGGCCGCTAGCGCACAGATGTACCAAGGCGGTGCACAGCCAGGCGCAGGTGCTCAGGCAGGTGCCGGTCAGCAAGCAGGTGGTCAGCAAGCCAACGACAGTGCCAAGAGCGATGACAACATCCAAGACGCTGATTTTGAGGAGGTGAAGTAACACTTCCTTTGAATAACGAACAACATGAGGGCTTCAGTCCTCGGCTAAGATAAAGCGAATCCCCATTCACTGGCACCAAGTCATGTGGATGGGGATTTCTTATGGAAAGTCGGTCGGTAGTGACAGTGGGCAAGCGCCACACGGCACGATTGACGTTAAGGACCTTATTTAAAATCAATAGAAAGGGCATTAGTCATGATTAAATTGAGTGAACTTAAAGCAAAGGTTGAAGATTTGACAGAAGATGACAAACAGTTGGTGAGCGACTTGATCGACGTTCTCAACAGTGGAGTTCCGTTCAAGGAAGTAGAACACTTCCGCGAGTTCGTAGAACTCCAAGGCATCGACAAGGTCATCGAGGCCAAGGCTCATGAACTCCAAGAGCTCCAGGCTCGTAAAGACGAGCTCAAAAAAGGCATGAGCAAGTAAAAGCTAACAGTACACACTTTAACTAAGGTGCTTGGGCAGCAATGCGTTCCGCATTGCTGCCCTTTTTTGTTTCTCACCCCCAGTTATTCTCAGATTGCAGTTCATACACGTATAAAGTTTCCGCAAAACATCATACATACCTACATAAAACTCTTGTACCCTTTGTGTTTATGCGGAGTTTGAGCATGTAGGTAGACCTAAAAATCATACATGAATCAGACATAAAACCATTAAATTAACGGTTATGCTACCCAACCATACCCTTGCACAGCCATGTCCACGAAGTGATTGAAGAGCAAATGGGCCTTGTCATTAAACGACACACGGTCATAACTCAGCGGCAAGTCATCATTGAGCGACTTCTGTATCAAGGTAAACACCTGATGGCGAGGCTGCTCATCCTTATACCAATCCACAACCATCACTTGATCTTTGCTCTCCAACAACTTATGATACAAGTTTTTGGAGGCCAATATCACCTTCTGCTCTTCTTCCTTGGTCAACTTCCGGTCGGCACGCAGCAAATCGAAGATTTCCAGTTCCTCTTCATCCAAGCCAAGGTCGGTGGAGCGAGATTGTTCTCTCTTCATGTCCTCGATGAGCTGAAGGAGCCTTTCATAATAATCCTCATTCTCACTGCCGCCTGCATTATAACGATCGATGATGTTCTTGTATCGTTGGGAGAATTTGACACGAGTACAGTTTTTGTTGATCATCTGCACCAAAGTTCTTTCGATGAAACTGCGCAGGTCGTCCACCTCCAAGGCCTTATAAGGAGTTGAGTTCAGCTCTTTGCGAAGCGCATCGACATCAAGCTTGCTCAGGTCTATGACTTTACCCTGACGAATCACGTAGTCAGGACGGCTTTCGGCTGCCATCCCTTCCATCGATGAAGACACGCTCTGGTCCAAGGTCTCAGCCATCCTTGCCTTGGCACGGCTCAGCTTTTCGTCGTCTATCTGGTTGCAGAACAAGCCGTTGAGGTAAGCCAGCGATGCAAACTTATCATTGTGCCAGCCACGCTCAAAGATTTCCGGCTTGGCTGCATCATAGAGATTAAGCAGAAGATTGGTCAGCACCTTGAAGCGGTATTTCCACTCATCTTTCTCCAAGATGCGGTTGTATGCCTTGCGAAGCATTTCGAGTTGGTCAAGGGTATTGGCTTCAGCGATGATTTCATCTATCTTGATGCCAATCGATTGCAAGAACACGTCACATTCTATAATGGTCTTATCGATGTTGGTAATCAATTGCTCGATGTCTTTGGCAGGATACTCATCGCCGTCACCCGTCGAAGCATAGTCTGACAAGGCTTGCTGCATGTAATTGAAGACATTCACATAGTCCACAATGATGCCGCAAGTCTTGCCTGGATACACACGGTTGGCCCGGGCAATGGCTTGCATCAGTGTGTGACCCTTCATTGGCTTATCGAGATAAAGCGTTGACAATGAAGGCACGTCAAAGCCTGTGAGCCACATGGCGCAGACAAACACCAGACTCAGCGGGTCGTTTTTGTCCTTAAACCTGTCCTCGATGTCCTTGCCGTCGGGAGTGATTTCCTCCATTTTCTTACGGTGTTTTGTTATATCGAGACCTTGTGCGGCAAATTTCTCTTCCTCGCCATCCTCCTTGCTGATGACCACAGCCATCTCCACCCTATTCATATAGGCAAGCATGGCGTTTATCTTCTCTCGTTCTTCCTTGGTCTTGACTTGGTTACGCTCCTTGACGAGTTGCTTTTTCTCCTCTGCCCAGTACTTCTGCACCTTATCATACATCTTCACGGCGGTATACTTGTCCACGCTCACTACCATACCTTTGCCCAAGAATCCACGGCGTGGGAAATGATGGGCAATGTCGTGGGCGATTCTGTCCAGTCGTTCGTCGCGCTTGATGACCTCCATGATGCGAGATGAAGAGTTCTCCAGGAGTTCCTTCTCACGGTCATTCATGTTCTCGTCTTCGCATATCTGGTCGATGTCGGTGTCGAGCCAATCATTGGTCAGGCCCACCTCCGGCACTCTTCTGCTGTAGAACAACGGCACGGTGCTTCCGTCCTCGATGGCTTGGGCGAAGTTGTATTCCGACACATAGTTGCCAAACCACTGGTTGGTCAACCGCTTGCTGCCCAAGAGCGGCGTACCGGTAAAGGCGATGTAGTTGGCATTGGGCAGACCGGTGTGCATGTTCTCTGCCAACTGCTTGTACTGGGTGCGGTGAGCCTCATCCACCAACACGAAGATGTCGTCACGGTCGGACAAAAGAGGATACTTCTTGGTCTTGTCATACTGAAACTTATGTATCAGCGTGAAGACCATCGGCTTGTTGCTCCTCAGGAAGTCGCGTAGCTGAGTGGAGTTCTTGGGCTGGCACTCTTCCTTGTCGCCTATCACCTCGGTGCGGACGAAAGTCTTGTGTATCTGCTCATCCAAGTCCTCGCGGTCGGTAATGACGAGGAAAGTAAAGTTGCCCTTCAGCTTGCGCTTCACCTTCCTGACGAACATCACCATCGAATAACTCTTGCCCGAACCTTGCGTATGCCAGAACACGCCGAGCTTACCGTTAAGTTCTTGACGCCGAGCCACACTCGCCATCAAGTTGTTCACGCCGAGATACTGGTGGTTCTTGGCGATAATCTTGATGCGCTTGTTGTCGAAGAAGATGAAGTTTTCGATATAGTCCAAGAGGCGTTCCTTGCGGAAAAGACCGTCTATCAAGTTGGTCACGCTCAATCCATGATTGGCTATCTGCTCACGGTTGATTTTCTCCTTTTCATCATTTACACGCAGCCATTCGAAGAAGAACTCATAACTGCTGTTCCAAGCACCAATCTTGGTTTGCAGTCCATTGCTCAAGACGCATATCTGGTTCATCACAAAGATGTTCGGGATGTCCTTGCGATAGCTCGTGAGGTTCTTGTTGTAGGATTCTTCCACTTTTACGGTGGAGTTCTTTAGTTCGATAAACACGACTGGCAAACCATTGACGAAGAGCAGCACATCGGGACGGCGATAGCGATAATGACCCTTGATCCACATTTGGTTTACGCAATGGAAGTCGTTGCGGTCGGGATGGTCGAAGTCCATCAAGCGCACAATGTCGAAGTCTTCCTTGCCATTCTTGCGCACCTGCACCTTGATGCCGTTGCGCAGCTGATTATAAAACCTATAGTTGGTGTCCACCATGTCCGTGCCAGTATAGTCCTTTCGGAAATCCCGGAGTATGCCTTGCAATATGCCATCGTCTATCTGAGGGTTCAGTCTCCTCAGAGCAGAGAGAAATACATCGGGCAGAATACACTCCAAAGGATTGGCACGCCCCGTGGTTACAACTTCATCCTGAGTCTCAACACTTGGGTTGCACTCTATTCGCTTCCATCCATACTCCGGCTGCGACAAGCGGTTGCAGATAGCTTGCTCTATATCGTCTTCACTGATAAATGACTTCATATCGCATTGTGGTTTAAAGAATGATACATTGTTAGTTATTAGTCGGGCTTCACCTCCAACTTGCCGGACATGAGGCGAGGGAGAAGGAGGTCGCGTTGGTGGGCGAGGAGGGTGTTTTGTTGTTGAAGATTATCAATCTCCGTAAATATAGGGTTGACCTTTTCTTCAAATTTCTCTATCAACTTATTAGGAGGAATGCTCATTTTTATTTTTGCAGCTTTTATTGGACTTAGATTTAATTGAGCCGTTCCATACGAAATCACATTAAGAGATTTATACACATACTCAGACTTAAACACACTATATATATAATGTGGTGTTGAAGACTTTAATTTTGCCACACGTTGATTAAGCAAATAATCATTTCCGTAAACTCGGCAGACTCTTCCTATATTACCGGTAAGAGACAACAATACATCACCATTATTCAATCTACAATATTTAGGCATCCTTGATGGTATCTCTGCTATTTTATCTGCATTATGCCCATCAAAACCATCAGACTGAACATTCTTTATAGTTACGATTGAATATTTCCCATCTTCACAAAAAGTATCACTTTTAAAAGCAAATCCACTTTGGAAGTCTACAATATCGCCCAACTTACCGCGTTTCCATCCTTTCGGCAAGCCATTCTCCATTTCCACTTTCTCATGTCCAGGGAAGCGGAAGCGAACGAACCATTCTTTATATAGGTTCTCTGCCATTTTCTCTAAAAGATGAATACGCTTTGTATTGTTCTCTATTAGAGTATCGTATGTGGAGAGGATGGAAGCAACCCTATCCTGATAACTTTTCGAGGGCATTTCAAATTTTAAGCGCAAAAGTTTTGTTACAGACAAGCCAGGTTGAGCAGCTTGACCAGAAAAACGTCCCAAATTTGCCAAAGCCAATTTATATGCAAAATATTTGTTATTATGGTTTTTATTTGTTACTGCAACTATAGCATGCTCACTCATATAAACTTTTCCTATGACATATTTTACATTACCACAATATGCACCTTGTCTTCCAACTATTGCGCATTCACCATCAAAATTATAAGTGTCAGTATAGCCTCTTAATCCATTACCTCCATATACAGGATATTTTCCTGTTGTACTGATATTTTTTGCGGTTATATTTTTGCCACTGCTAAATCTAGAACAAATCTGCTTTATTGAAAAAACTTTTTGCTCCATACTCTATTCCTCCCCAAACAATTCGACCATATTCTTCTCAATCTCTTTCTGCAAATCTTCAGCCTCAGCACTGAGCTTTGAGAACTCACCATTAAGATTCAGCATTTCATCACGGAATTCACTTTCGGTCATTCCGTCATCCTCTATCACTACCCCAACGTATCGACCGGCATTGAGACTCCAGTCATTGTCCTCAATGCCATCCTCGCCTGTTATCTTCGCTACTTTGCACAATCCGATGACATCACGATATTTGCCTTCCGGCCATCTTTCGAGCAGCCAATCTACCTCTTCCTGCTTACCTGCAGCCTTGTACTCATCGACCAATGCCCAGAAAGCATCACCATCTCCCTCATAAAGACGAGTGATAATGCCAAGGTTCTTGATTTGTTCGTCTGAGAATTTGCGGTGAGCACGATCCACTTGCGTAAAGATGTTGCGAGCATCAATAAAAAGGATTTCGTCTTTCTTGGTGCGCTGCTTGTTGAAGAACCAAAGAGTGGCAGGGAGCGTAACGGTAGAGAACATGTTACTTGGAAGCGTCACCATCTGCGAGATGATACCATCCTGTATCATCTTCTTGCGAATCTCCAACTCACTATCGCCCGCATCACTCGCCGAGTTGGCCATAACGAGAGCCGCCTTGCCTGTTTCATTCAGAGCCGTGGCAAAATAGCCTATCCACAGATAATTGGCATTGGGCACCGTCTCCTTCTTGTCGCTCGCCTTCTTGGCAGACTTTGTCTTGTTGCGAGGCACACCATTGGTGTTGAACCGGGCATCGTCACACACCTTGTCGAACACCACCTCATCCACATTGAACGGAGGATTCGCCATCACATAGTCGAACTTGCCAAAGGCATCGTATGGGTCGCTATAGAAAGAGTTCGCCTCCGTAATCTCGCCACGCACATTGTTGAGCAGCAAGTTCATCTTAGCCAACTTCACGGTATCGGGTTCTTTCTCCACACCATAGCAACGGAAACTCATTATGTCTTGGTTGGTGGCATTATGGCGGTGCATATAGCGAGCGGCTTGCACAAACATACCACCCGAACCACAAGCGGGGTCTAGAATTTTCTTATCACCAGGAATAGGATGAAGCACTTCAACCATATATTGCACAACTGATGCTGGTGTATAAAAGGCTCCACCACCCCTACCTTCAGCCAAGGCGAAGTTGCCCAAGAAATATTCGTAAATCTGTCCGAAGATGTCGATACTGATGTTTTCGGGAATATCCTTGAACACACGCACGATGCGGCTCAACAGCTCCGGTTCCTCCTCGGGCACCAACTGCCCGTACACCTCCTTTGGCAACACGCCTGCCATGCGAGGGTTCTCGCGCTCAATTGCCTCCATCGCCTCCTTCACGAGCACCGCCTTGTGGGCATCGTCGGGAGCATCGTTGATAGTGTCGAAGTAAGCACATTCGGGCAAGAAGAAGCCACACTTCTCCACAGCGATGTCCTTGTATTCACGCTCCATCCGGGAGCCTTTATAACGGTTGTACTCCTCATCAATCTCTGCCTTATGCTGCTTGAAAAGCACATCGGCATAACGCAGGAAAATAAGACCAAGGATAGGCTGTCCATACTTGTTGGCAGCCAAATGGGCACCGGCACGTAGCATGTCGGCAGAATGCCAAAGGTTGTCCTTCAGATTCTTCAGTTCAATGTCTGTCATAGACTTGCATTTTATTCATTGTACGACAATGGGGACAAAGAATAAAAAGCTTTTCTTTATAGAAGATAAGCTGCGGCTCGGCAAAACATTCAAGTAAACTTGATGTTCTGCTCTCACCTTGCATTATCTTTGCCGCCATAAGGTTTGAGAGCGTAAACTTTATCCGGATGAGCAGGTCAGAATTCAAATACCTATTTCACGAGAGAGCATAAGAAAGGCGTAAGCCTCGCTTATCAGTCTCTAAGGTATTTGGCGAACCTGCTGAATATAGATAAGTCTAGCCCACGCCTCGTGGCGCGAGCATTCACTTATATTTACTATATTCAGTCTATTTCAATCGCCAAATTTCAAGAGACTCCAAATAATCGTAAACGCTTGTATGTTATATGTCTAAATTGTTTCTTTCTTTTTCTTGTTTTCTTTTTTTGTTTAACTTACAATATCTTTCATCTCCACAAAAGTACAAATAAAAATGATATAATCATACAGTTTCCTTATTATTTTATTTCATCTTCCTCTCATTTTGCACTATCTTTACATAAGATAAGGCGGCACTCGGGAAAAGAAATAAATTGATTTATTTCATTTTCCTCTCATTTTGCACTATCTTTGCAGCCGAATTGTGAAATGAATAATGATTATTTAGAAAAATGAATAGTGCAGATCTCTTTCTTTGGATCCTCGACAATTTGAATTATTGGGTGGTCACGGTGTTTATGGCCATCGAGAGTTCTTTCATTCCGTTCCCGTCGGAGGTGGTGGTGCCGCCTGCCGCGTGGAAGGCGATGGATCCGGGCAGCGGGATGAGCTTCGTGCTCGTCATCGTGTTTGCCACCATCGGTGCCGACCTCGGCGCCCTCATCAACTATTACCTGGCCAAGTGGTTGGGACGTCCTATCATCTACCGCTTTGCCGACAGTCGCATCGGACACATGTGTCTGATTGACCGC
>JBNMIE010000099.1:0-9071 GCA_050873125.1 Prevotella sp. | reverse complement strand
TTTCGTTATTCCTGATGTGATCGAAAGTTAAATACGTTAAATATTCACCTTTTCGTATCTAATCAGAATCCATATGGGCACTTTTCTACCGTTTAGAGCGTATAACACTGATAATCAACTAATAATAAATTCATAATATGTTTCCATAACGCTTTCTAATGTCAGTTCTATCGGAGACGCTTGCTTTAGTGAATGTGAAAAACTAACTCCCATGGCCCTCCCCAATACATTGACTGCTATCGGTAGTGGAAGTTTCAGCAGTTGTTCACAGTTGGACCATTTGGATTTTCCTGCTTCGTTAGAAACCTTGGGTGAGAACTGCTTTGAAAGTTCGGGTCTTACCTCTATCACTTTGCCCGGAACTCTTAAGGAGATAGGCGAGGACTGTTTCAGAAATTGTGGCCATTTGAGCAAGGTTACATTTGCTGATGACTTTGCTATGGACCACCTGTCAGTAGGTATGTTCTCCAATTGTGATGCCTTGACGGAAATCACCATCCCCTCATGTGTCAAGACATTAGGTGCTGATTGCTTCTATTCTTGTGATAATCTCAAAACCGTCCATTTACAAGAAGGCTTACGGGAGATAGAGAAGTATTGCTTCTACCAATGCATGAGCTTAAAGAACATCGACATCCCTGGCAGTGTGGAGGTTTTGCATACAGGTGCTTTCCAAGAATGTGTAAAGTTGGCGAACGTGAACTTCAAAGGTGAACATCTGAAAACAATCGGTGAAGCTTGCTTTAACAAGACTTATTTGTCGAGTATAACTTTGCCCTATGGCTTGGAGTCGTTGGGATATGAAGGGTCGGGCAGCCTAAATCCTGTGTTCTTAGGTGTATACTATGTAGTGGTGCCTTCCACCGTGAAGACCATTGGCTCGTTGATTAGCCAGGTAGGTGAAGGTTCTGCTGATATCAAATTCCTTAGCACCACTCCTCCAGAGGTGGCACCCGGTTGCAGTGTGGCACCTCGATTGACCATCTATGTGCCGCAGGAATCAGTAGAGGCGTACAAGGAAAAATTTAATACGGAAAATGTGCAAGCCTTGCCGGCAGGTGACTATGAGTTTGGTCTCAACTCCTCTGCTGACTATGGCACCATCTGTGTGGAGCGTCATGGCGACTACACCGAGGGCATCGAGAAACTCTATACGGTGGGCAACATTGGAGAGAACTCTGTGCAACTCGTCGAGAAGACTGACGGCAAGCTGGAGCCAGGCGTGCCCTACATCTTCAAGAAGCAGGAGGGTGCCACAACCGTGAAAGTGTGGTATGCTGGACTCGGTGTGGATGAGCCTGTCAACACCGGCTGCTTGAAGAGTACCTTCGCTGCCAATGCCGGCACTGTGCCCACAGGTGCCTATGTGCTGCAAAGCGACAACATGTTCCACAAGGTGGGCAGCACCCCCATCACGTTTGTCGCCCATCGTGCCTATCTTGAATTGCCCAAGACGGTGAACGCCTCCGCCTTCACGCTCGACTTCAGTGGCACTACCGGCATCCTCAATGCCGTGGGCACCACGCGTCCTGCCGACACCCGTCTCTTCGACCTCTTCGGCCGTCAGACTAACAGTCGTAAGGGTATCGTCATCAAGAACGGAAAGAAGTATCTCTTCAAATAACAGGATAAAACATGCATGGCCACTACGCCATGCTTTCCACAAAACGAATCGGGCGTCCGCACTCCCAAGAGGAGAGGCGGACGCCCGATTTCGTTTTTATGTGTATGCATGAAAAAAGGCATGCGGTGTTGGAGCCGCATGCCTTGTATGGGGGAGGTGTTGATATCAGAGAAGGGTCAGCGTGTAGAGATAGACCACTGCGGCGGGAATCGCCATGAGCGACGAGTCGAAGCGGTCGAGCATGCCGCCGTGTCCGGGCAGGATGTTGCCGCTGTCCTTCACGCCGAGCGTGCGCTTGAAGAGGCTCTCCACGAGGTCGCCCCAGGTGCCGAACACCACGACCACCAATCCCAGTCCAGCCCACTCGATGAGGCTCAGGTTGGTGGACACGTCGGTGAGCGTGTTCTCATAGTAGCCCAGGGCAGTGGCGACCATCAGCACGAGGATGCCGCCGCCGATGCTTCCCTCCCAGCTCTTGCCCGGACTCACCCGGGGGAAGAGCTTGTGGCGACCGAAGAGCGAACCGCTGCAATAGGCGCCCGTGTCGTTGGTCCAGAGGAAGACGAAGATGCTCAAGGGCAGAAGCGAGTTGAAGGCAATGTTGCCGTCGGGCATGCTCTGGAAACCCAGGACGAGAATCATCGAGAATGGCAGGGCGATGTACATCTGACCGAGCATGGTGTAAGCCCAGTCGTTGATGGCGTCCTTGTTCTTGGTATAGAGTCCACTGATGAACAAGTAGACGATGGTGAGCAGATAGGGTACGAACACACCCATCGTCGGCGTGAGCCGGGTGATGTAGCCCGCCATGGCGAGGAAGAAATAGACTCCTGCCACGGTGGTGATGAAGCGGTTGACCTGCACGTTCTCCCGGTCGTTGACCAGTCCGGTGTACTCCCACAGGGTGAGACCCGTGATGAGGGCGAAGAGCAGAATCATCGCCTCTGGACGCAGGAAACAGGTGACCATGACGGCCACGAAGAGCACGCCGGTGATGGTCCGGGTGATGAGGTTTTGCATTTTCTCTGTCATGGCTTATTCCTCGTTTTTAGCGTTATCGTTGTTGCCGTTGCTGTCAGCTTCCTTCGCGTTGGCAGCATCGGCTTGATTGTTGGCAGCGTCGGCATTGTCGGCAGAAGCGTTGTCTGGTGTTGCGGTGGTGTCGTTCGCCTTGTCGTCCTCCTTATGCTCAAGGTTCTTGTGTTCCTCGTCATAGTTGGGGTTCGACTCGTCGATGATTTCCTGCGCACGGCTTACCCATGGGCGCTTGCCGAAGATTTTCTCCACGTCCTCGGCATAGATGACCTCGCGGGAGATGAGCACCTCGGCGAGCTTGTTGTGGCCCTCCTTGTGCTCGAGGAGTATCTGCTTGGCGCGGTCATACTGCTCGTTGATCATCTTGAGCACCTCGTCGTCCATCACCTTGGCAGTGGTTTCAGAGTAGGGGCGTTGGAACTGATACTCCTGGTTGTTGTAGTAGCAGATGTTGGGCAGTTTGTCGCTCATACCGCAGTAGGCAATCATATACTGAGCCTCCTTGGTGGCACGCTCCAAGTCGTTCATGGCGCCGGTGGAAATCTGTCCGGTGAAGAGCTGTTCGGCGGCACGTCCACCCAGCAGCGAGCACATCTCGTCGAGCATCTCCTCCTTGGTGGTGATGGAGCGCTCCTCGGGTAGATACCATGCTGCGCCGAGAGCCTGTCCACGTGGCACGATGCTCACCTTGACCAGTGGGTTGGCATGCTCGCAGAACCAGGAGATGGTGGCGTGTCCAGCCTCGTGGAGGGCGATGGTGCGCTTCTCCTGAGCGGTCATCACCTTGGTCTTCTTCTCCAGACCGCCGATGATGCGGTCCACAGCGTCGAGGAAGTCCTGCTTGCTCACGCAGTGCTTGTTGCCACGGGCTGCGATGAGGGCAGCCTCGTTGCACACGTTGGCGATGTCGGCTCCGGAGAATCCCGGTGTCTGACGGGCGAGGAGGTCGATGTCGACGGTGTTGTCTATCTTGACCGGTTTGAGATGTACTTGGAAGATTTGCTTGCGCTCGGTGAGGTCGGGCAGGTCGACATGGATCTGTCGGTCGAAGCGTCCGGCACGAAGCAAAGCCTTGTCGAGCATGTCGGCACGGTTGGTGGCGGCGAGCACGATGACACCACTGTTGGTGCCGAATCCGTCCATCTCGGTGAGCAGGGCGTTGAGAGTGCTCTCGCGCTCGTCGTTGCTGCCCATGGCAGGACTTTGGCTGCGGGCACGTCCCACGGCATCAATCTCGTCGATGAAGATGATGCAGGGCGACTTCTCCTTAGCCTGTCGGAAGAGGTCGCGCACACGGCTGGCACCCACACCGACGAACATCTCGACGAAATCGGAACCGCTCATCGAGAAGAAAGGCACGCCAGCCTCGCCAGCCACGGCCTTGGCGAGCAGCGTCTTACCCGTTCCTGGAGGGCCTACGAGCAGTGCGCCCTTGGGAATTTTTCCGCCAAGGTCGGTATACTTCTTCGGGTTCTTGAGGAAGTCGACGATTTCCTGCACTTCCTGTTTGGCGCCTTCCTGTCCAGCCACATCCTTGAACGTGATGCCCAGTTCGCCACCTTTCTCATACATCTTGGCCTTGCTCTTGCCCACGCTGAACACGCCGCCGGCACCGCCGGAGCCCATGCCGCCGCTCATGCGGCGCATGAAGAAGAGCCAGAAGAAGAGGATGAGGAGCATCGGCGACCAGGAGATGAGGATGTTGATCAGCGAGTTGTTGTCGTTGACATAGGAATACTCACCCTTGAACTTTCCTGCCGCGCGCTCGGCGTCGAGGAACTGTTCCACCTTGTCGGTGGAGCCAATCTCCACGTTCACATAGGGACGCTTGCCAGTCTGGTTGGTGCCCTGGTGGAACACGTCGCGGATGTGCTCGGGTGTGACATACATCTTGAGCGCGTTGGCGTCCTTGTTGATTTCTATTTCCGAGGCATATCCGTGTGCCACATAACTCTTGAAGTCTGTGTAGCTCGCCTTGAGGCTGAGGCTGCCGCCCTCGAACGAGGAGCCGCCTTGCACCCACAGCAGTGCGAGCGCCACGATGACGAGACCGTATATCCAGCCCATGTTGAACTTGGGCATCTTCATACGGGGATCGTTTTTCTTGTTGTTGTCCATTTGTATTGATGAGATTTATTGTCTGTCGACGTGCCCTGCGTCGGTTATTCGATGTTGGGCAGTCGGGTGAGTTTTGCGTCTTCCCAGAGATTCTCCAGGTCGTAGTATTCGCGGGCTTCGGGTGTGAACACGTGTACCATCACGTCGACATAGTCCATGGCCACCCATTGCGCGTTCTCGAGACCGATGACGTTGACCGGTTTCTCGTGGCAGTTCACTCTCGCGGTGTCGCCCACCGACTCGGCGATGGCGTCCACCTGCTGAGGCGATCCGCCCTGGCAGATGATGAAATACTGGCATATTGTGCCGTCGATACCTCTCAGGTCGGCGATGACGATGTCCTGACCTTTCTTCTCTTGGATTCCCTTGGTGATGTTTTCCACCAAAGTCTTAACTTCGTTCATTAACTTTTCGTTGGTGATATGAATAAATGTTTTCTTTGTCTCTTCCACGCTGCCGGCAAATAGCATGCCGACAAGCTAAGGGCCACAAAGTTACACATAAAAGCGGAAATAATGTCAGTTTTTCACCTTATTTATCATTCTCTTGGTTTCTCTTGGTTTTCCGATGTGACGATAAGTCAGTCGACGGAGGTGTTTCTTCCGCTTTTTCCCCATGGCGCCTGACACTGTGTAATTGTTAATAGAACGTTAATTCGGTAAAAGAAATTAAAATTAGGCGGTCTTTGCTTTTCCTTTTCAGATATATTTTATACCTTTGAACCGTTATCCTGAATACAATCTTTTTACCCTTAAAAGACTAATACCTATTGAAGATAAAGCGGTCGCCTGTGAAGGTCTGCCGCTTTTTTTGTCTCCCAACGTTTCTTCCCTTCCCTCCAATACTGCCTCTTGACAATGGCGGAGAGCACACTAACGATAGGCTAACGGCACACTAACGACCCGCTAATGGCAGGGTAGCAGATTCTTTCAAACGGTGGCGTATTGGCGCGGTGGCGTTCCCGCATGAGGGCGGCTGAGGGGAAGAAAGCGCCGCACAGGGGGCGGATAGGGCAAAAAGTGGGCGTAAAACTTTCACACAAAATTTTTTCTTTGTATCTTTGCCGTAATTCTTATAAGATATTATGGACGACGAAATCAAAGACGACAAACTGAACGAATCGGCAGAAGAGCCACAGACAGAAAACCATTCCGACTACAAGCCCGTCAACAGGTTTGACGCGTCAGCCGTTCACCACCTGAGCGGCATGTATCAGAACTGGTTTCTCGATTATGCCTCCTACGTGATACTCGAGCGCGCCGTGCCTCACATCGAGGACGGACTGAAGCCCGTGCAGCGCCGCATACTCCACTCGATGAAACGAATGGACGACGGACGCTATAACAAGGTGGCGAACATCGTGGGCCACACCATGCAGTTCCATCCACACGGCGACGCCTCCATCGGCGACGCCCTGGTGCAGATGGGACAGAAAGACCTGCTCGTGGACACACAGGGAAACTGGGGAAACATCCTCACGGGCGACCGCGCCGCCGCTCCACGATATATCGAGGCACGACTCTCCAAGTTCGCCCTCGACACCGTGTTCAACCCCAAGACCACCGAGTGGCAGTTCAGTTACGACGGCAGAAACAAGGAACCGGTCACCCTTCCGGTGAAGTTTCCCCTCCTGTTGGCGCAGGGCGCCGAGGGCATCGCTGTGGGTCTGTCGTCCAAGATTTTGCCCCACAACCTCAACGAAATCTGTGACGCCGCCATCCACTATCTCAAGGACGAGCCTTTCGTGCTCTATCCCGACTTCCCCACAGGCGGATCCATCGACGTGAGCAAGTATAACGACGGACAGCGTGGTGGCTCGCTCAAGGTGAGGGCGAAGATCGAGAAACTCGACAACAAAACCCTTGTCATCCGCGAGATTCCCTATTCGAAGACCACCACGACCCTCATCGACTCCATCCTCAAGGCCATCGAGAAAGGCAAGATCAAGGTAAGGAAGGTCGACGACAACACCGCCGCCGAGGTGGAGATACAAGTGCATCTTGCCCCCGGCGTGTCGTCGGACAAGACCATCGACGCCCTCTATGCCTTCAGCGATTGCGAGGTGAACATCTGTCCCAACTGTTGCGTCATCGAGAACAACAAACCTGTGTTCCTCACCGTGAGCGACGTGCTGCGCCACTCAGTAGACCGCACCAAGTCGCTCCTGCGCCGCGAGCTCGAGATACGCAAGAACGAACTGATGGAACAACTCTTCTTCGCCTCGCTCGAGAAAATCTTCATCGAGGAGCGCATCTACAAGGGCAAGCCCTTCGAGCAGGCCAAGGACATGGATGCCGCCTGCGCTTATATCGACGAAAGGCTCACCCCGTTCTATCCACAGTTCATCCGAGAGGTGAGGAAAGACGACATCCTCCGACTGATGGAAATCAAGATGCAGCGCATCCTGAAGTTCAACAAGGACAAGGCGGACGACCTCATCGCCCGCATGAAGGAGGAGATAGCCCGCATCGACCACGACCTCAACCACATGACCGACGTGACCGTGCGCTGGTTCCAGTTTATCAAGGACAAATACGGAAAGGACCATCCACGCCGCACCGAGCTGAAGAACTTCGACACCATCGTGGCAGCCAAGGTGGTGGAGGCCAACGAGAAACTCTATATCAACCGCCAGGAAGGATTCGTCGGCATGGCGCTGAAGAAAGACGAGTTCGTCTGCAACTGCTCCGACATCGACGACATCATCATCTTCTACAAAGACGGCAAGTACAAGGTCATCAAAATTGCCGACAAGATATTCGTGGGCAAGAACGTGCTCCACGTCCAGGTGTTCAAGAAGAACGACAAGCGCACTATATATAATGTGGTCTACCGCGACGGCAAGCAGGGCGCCTACTATGTGAAGCGCTTCAACGTGACGAGCATCAGCCGCGACAAGGAATACGACCTCACCCAGGGCACGCCCGGATCCCGCGTGGTCTATTTCACCGCCAACCCCAACGGCGAGGCGGAAGTGATCAAGGTCACCCTCGACCCGAAGCCCGGACTGCGCACCATCTTCATCGACAAGGACTTCTCTGAAGTGCTCATCAAGGGCAGGGCGAGCAAGGGCAATCTGCTCACGCGCAACTCCGTCCACCGCATTGGACTCAAGAGCCATGGCCACAGCACCCTCGGCGGACGCAAGGTGTGGTTCGACCCCGATGTCAACCGCCTCAACTACGACGACCACGGACGCCTCCTCGGCGAGTTCAACGAGGACGACGCCATCCTCGTGGTGCTCGACAACGGAGAGTTCTATATCTCTAACTTCGACGCTAACAACCACTATGAGGACAACATCCTCCGCATCGAGAAATGGGACAAGGAGAAGGTGTGGACTGCCGTGCTCTACGACGCCGACAACCAAGGCTACCCCTATGTGAAGCGGTTCCTCATGGAAGCCACCAAGCGCCACCAGAACTATCTGGGCGACAATCCCGCAAGCAAGCCCGTGCTGCTCACCGACCAAGTCTATCCCCGCATCCGTGTCACCTTCGGCGGTGCCGACGCCTTCCGCGACCAAATGGTCATCGACGTGGAAAGTTTCATCACCGTCAAAGGCTTCAAGGCCAAGGGCAAGCGCCTGTCCACCTACCAAATTGACACCATCGAGGAACTGGAACCCTTGCGCTATCCCGAAGAGCCGAAGAACGAGGCGGAATCCCTTGACTCCGACGACGCCGGCGAGGAAAACCTTGACCCGGACAAGGACAAGAGCGAGCAGGAAGTGATCGACGAGATAACAGGACAGTTGAACCTATTCTCACCAGACAATGACAACAAAGAAGCGTAATATCCTCATCCTACTCTTCCTTGTGCTGGCATCCACGAAGATGCCGGCACAAGGAATTTTTGTTTCTTCGGCAGACAGTCTGCCCGAGGGGACGAAGATGGTGACCAACGCCAAACTCATCGGCGTGGGCGCCACCAACCTCCTCGACACCTATCTTTCGCCCGAGCACTACAGTGGCGTGGACTTGCGATTCCTCTCCCATACCGTGCGCGAGCGGAAAGGCAGCGACTGGTCGCGCCAGCTCGTGTGGCAAGGCAACGTGGCGTTTGCCGACAACCGGGCCGGCGAGGGCAGCGAGATGGCGGGCGCGCTCAACTTCCAATATGCCATCCACCACCGCTGGCAAATGCTGGCGGGCAGACTGCGCCTCAAGGCGGGCGCCATGGTCGACGCCAATGTGGGGTTCCTCTACAACACCCGCAACGGCAACAACCCCGCCCAAGCCCGCTTGAGTCTCGACCTGTCACCCTCGGTGGCTGCCGCCTACGACTTCCGCCT
>JBNMIE010000098.1:0-9110 GCA_050873125.1 Prevotella sp. | reverse complement strand
TCTTGCCATAGCTGCTGACAGCGATGACGCGGCCGCCGTTGGTCACGAGCTTGTCGTCTTTCATCGCCGTTCCGCTATGGAAAACGATGGAACCTTCCACCTCGTCGCAACCAGTGATTTCGAAGCCCTTCTTGTAGGCTTGCGGATAACCGCCGCTGACCATCATCACGCAGACTGCCGAACGGTCGTCAAACTCCACTTTGCGCTTGTCGAGGTCGCCGTTTGCCACACCCTCGAACAGGTCGACGTTGTCGCTCTTGAGACGGAGCATGACGCTCTCGGTCTCGGGATCGCCCATGCGGCAGTTGTATTCGATGACCATAGGCTCGCCTTTCACATTGATGAGTCCGAAGAAGATGAAACCCTTGTAGTCGATGTTCTCCTCTGCGAGACCTTCTACTGTGGGGCGGATGATGCGGTCTTCCACCTTCTGCATCCACTCTTTGGTGGCAAAGGGAACCGGTGTGACACTACCCATACCACCAGTGTTCAAGCCTGTGTCGTGCTCGCCGATGCGCGTGTAGTCTTTGGCTTCGGGGAGCAGTTGATAGTGCTTGCCGTCTGTCAGAACGAAGACAGAGCATTCGATGCCGCTCAGGAATTCCTCGATGACCACTTGGGCAGACGCGTTGCCGAACATGCCGCCCAGCATCTCGCGGAGTTCCTTCTTGGCCTCCTCAAGTGTGGGGAGGATGAGCACACCCTTGCCAGCGCAGAGACCGTCGGCCTTGAGCACATAGGGTGGCTCGAGTGTCTCGAGGAACTTGAGACCCTCTTCCAGTGTCGTTCCGTCGAACGTCTTGTATTGGGCTGTGGGAATATGGTGGCGCTTCATGAACGCTTTGGCGAAGTCCTTGGAACCTTCGAGCACGGCACCCTGCTTGGATGGACCGATAACGGGGATATTTGCTGTGCGGGAATCGTTTTTGAACTCGTCGTAAATGCCTTTCACCAATGGGTCTTCCGGACCGACGACCACCATGTCCACCTGATGGTCGACTGTAAAGTCTTTCAGCTTGTCAAATTCATTGACACCGATGTTGACATTCTCTCCGCAGTTGGATGTGCCGGCATTGCCGGGTGCGATATAGAGTTTGTTCACTTTGTCGCTCTGAGCGATTTTCCAAGCGAGGGCATGTTCACGTCCTCCACTTCCCAACAATAAGATATTCATAGATATTATGGTTGTATATTACTTTTTGATTGGTTTGAGATAATCCTCGAAATATTGAGTGATGCGCTCATGGAGGTGCACACTCTGGTGTCCCCGCATGTTGTGTGGCTCACCGGGATAGACGAAGAAGTCGGGCTGGGTGCCGTCCTGGATACATTGCTTGAGGAACGACAACGCATGTTGTGGAACAACCACAGGGTCGTTCATGCCGATAATCACCTGCAGTTTGCCTTTCAGGTTCTTGGCCTTGGGCAGCACACTTGACTCTTCATATCCTTTGGGGTTGTTCTGCGGAGTGCCCATATAGCGTTCGCCATACATCACCTCGTACCATTTCCAGTCGATGACCGGGCCGCCAGCCACGCCTACCTTGAACACATCGGGATAGGTGGTCATGAGCGAGGTGGTCATAAATCCGCCAAAGCTCCATCCGTGCACACCCATTCGGTCTGCGTCGACATAGGGCAGCGACTTGAGATATTCCACACCCTTCATCTGGTCCTTCATCTCTTCCACACCCAAATGGTGCCAAGTGGCTTGTTCGAATGCTTTGCCGCGGTCGGACGAGCCTCGGTTGTCGAGGATGAAGAGCACGTATCCCTTCTCCGCCATGTAGGTCTCCCAACTGCGGGAAGCATGATGCCAGCGAGCCTCGACGTTGCGCACACCGGGACCGCCATAGACATAGACCACCGTAGGATATTTCTTGTTCGGGTCGAAGTCTTGTGGCTTCACCATTCTATAATATAAATCGGTGGTGCCGTCGGCAGCCTTGATGGTTCCGCAAGAGAACTGGGGCTGATAGTATCCCTTCCATGGGTCTGGAGCAGAGAAGAACTTCACGTTCTTGGCATTGGCCGTGTTGACGATGTTGATGTCGCGGGGAACGTTCGGCTCGGTGTATTTGTCGAAGAGCCAAGCGCCGGACGCGCTCAACGCCGGTCCATGGTGCTTGCCGCTGGCATCTGTCACGTTCAGGTGGCAGCCCTTGCCGTTGTCCAGCAGGGTGCGCTTGCCGTTGGCGATGTTGACGGCATAGACATTGTTCTGTATCGGGCTGCTCTCTGTGGAGAGAATGATGGCGCTGCGGTTTTTCGTGTTGTAGCCCACGAGGTCGAGCACCACCCATTTGCCGCTTGTCAACTGTCGCAGTTGCTTGCCGTCGGTGTTGAAGAGATACAGATGGTTGTAGCCGTCTTTCTCGCTCTGGAGGATGAACTTGCTGCTGTCCCAGGGAAGGAACGAGATGGCGTTCATCGGATGCACATATTTGTCGTCGTGCTCAGTGTAGAGTGTCTTGATTTTGTTGCCGGTCGCAGGATCATAAGCGTCGAGCTTGTAGTCTGTCTGTGCACGGTTGATCTCTATCAGATAGAGCGTCTTGTTGTCGGGAGCCCAGGCGATGTTGGTGAAATACCGGTTGGTGGGGTCTCCTGTGTTGAGATAGATGGTCTTGCCCGTCTTCACGTCATAGATGCCCACCTTCACCTGGTGGCTCGTCTCGCCGGCCATCGGATACTTCTCGGGAGCCTCGGTGGCGATGCGGGTATCGATGTTGACGAGTGGATAGTCGGTGACCATGCTCTGGTCCATGCGGTAGAAGGCGAGCTTCTCGCCGTCGTTGCTCCAGAAAGTGCCTTTATAGATGCCGAACTCGTCGCGGTGTACACTCTGTCCATAGACAATCTGTCGGGAGCCGTCGGTGGTCAGTTGGCGTGTCTCGCCCTTGGCGTCGGTCACGAAGAGATTGCAGTCTCTGACGAAAGCCACATGGCGGGAGTTGGCGTTCCAGTCATAGCTTTCTTCACCGTCTCGGGCCTGTTCCCATACGACCTTTCCCGTCTTAAAATTATAGAGGTAGCGTTTCCGTCCGTTTGTGAGCAGCACCAAAGGTTGGTTGGCATAGGGGAATGTGGCGCCGCCGAATCCTGTCACGGCATAGCTGTCGTCTTTGTTGACGCCAGCCACCAACTTGTCGAGTGTCACCAGTGTTTTCTCCTTGCCCGTGTTCTTGTCCACAAGTTTCAGGGCGTTTTGCTCCGTCTCCACCAGTTCGTCGCCCCACCAAGTCAGATACTTGTTGGCAGGGGTGAATTGTCGTGCGTTCTTGCCTCCGAAGTTGAGGTCTTCGAGTGTGAGCAGTTTCTGTGCCATGGTCTGTGTCGTTGCCAAGCAAGCCATCATGGTGAGGAGGCAAGCCGTGAACATGCTTATTGTTTTAGTCATCTTCAAATCTCCTGCCTTTTTTGTCAAATCCCTTGCCCGGGCGCTTGGAGCCGCGGTCAAACTTGCGGCCGCCACGACTGAACTTGCGGTCGCCCCGTTCGAATTTACCTTCTCCACGGCCGAACTTGCGGTCTCCGCCACGGCGGTCGCCCTTGTTGTCGTCCCTGCCAAAGCGACGGGGAGCACGGTCAGAGCCTTTGTCCTTGTCGGCACGGCGGCTCATGCTGAAGAATTTGAACGAGCGGATGTCCGCCTCCTGGTTCTCTTCCTCCTCGCTGATGCGCTTCTTGAACTCGCGGTTTTTCTTGAAGCGGTGCTTCTCAGCCATGGCGCGCTTCTCCTCTTCTGTCTTCACCACGCCGCCTTCGCTGCGGAAATCCTTGAGCTTTCCGTCGAAGATGGAATACTTGCGGAACTCGCATTCGAGGGAACCGTTGAATACCGGAATCTTGATGGATGGCTTCAAGCCGATTTGGTCGAAGCATTCCTCGCGGTAGCTGAGCACCCAAGCCTCGTTGCCCATGAACTCGTGCTTCAGTCTTTCTCCGATCATGCGGTAAGTGCCGAGCAGGTCGGGGGTAGAGATGCGCTCGCCGTAGGGCGGGTTCATGACGATGATGCTCTTGTTCTCGGGCTTCTTGAAGTCCTTGAAGTCAGCCTGCTCGATGGTGATGTCTTTGGACAGACCGGCAGCCTTGACATTGAGGATGGCGGTGTTGACAGCCTTCATGTCGATGTCGTAGCCATAGATGTGGTGCTCGAATTCCTTTTCCTGCGAGTCGTCATTATAGATTTTGTCGAAGAGGTCGGCGTCATAGTCAGGCCATTTCTCAAAGGCATATTCCTTGCGGAAGACACCCGGACTGATGTTGCGGGCGATGAGGGCAGCCTCGATGACGATGGTGCCGCTTCCGCACATCGGGTCGATGAAGTCGGTGTCGCCTTTCCATCCGGTCATCAGGATCATGCCGGCAGCGAGCACCTCGTTGAGAGGAGCCTCTACAGACTCCTGGCGGTAGCCGCGGCGGTGAAGGCTCTCGCCGCTCGAGTCGAGCGACAGGGTGCACTTGTCTTCAGCGATGTGCATGTTGAGACGGATGTCGGGGTTGGCAACAGAGATGTTGGGGCGAGATCCCGTCTTCTCTCTGAACTGGTCGACGATGGCGTCTTTCACCTTATACGACACAAACTTGGAATGGCGGAATTCCTCAGAGAAAACCACGGAGTCTACGGCGAAAGTCTTGCCGTTGTCGAGATATTGGCTCCAATCAATCTTTTTCACCTCTTCATACACATCGTCTGCCGACTCAGCCTTGAAATGGCTGATGGGCTTGAGGATGCGGATGGCGGTGTGCAACTGGAAGTTGGCACGATACATCATTTCCTTGTCGCCTGTAAACGACACCATTCTTCTTCCTATTTGCACGTTGTTTGCACCCAGTTGGGTGAGTTCTTGAGCCAGCACAGGTTCCAGTCCCATGAACGTCTTGGCTATCAATTCGAATTCTTTTTCCATTGTTTGTTGGTTGCTTTAACCAGATATATTGTTGCTTTTATGATTTTTTCGTTTTCTTGCTTCCCGCCTCCACGTCTTCCGTTATCCAGACGTTGGCTCCCACAATGCTGTTCTTGCCGATGGTGACCCTTCCCAGGATGGTGGCGTTGGAGTAGATCACCACGCCATCCTCGATGACGGGGTGGCGGGGAATGCCTTTGATGGGGTTTCCCTTGTCGTCGAGCGGGAAACTCTTGGCGCCCAAGGTCACACCTTGGTAGAGCTTCACATTGGATCCGATGATGCAGGTAGCGCCGATGACGACGCCTGTGCCGTGGTCTATTGTGAAGTGGTCGTCGATGGTGGCGGCGGGATGGATGTCGATGCCCGTCTCCGAGTGCGCCATCTCGGTCAGCATTCTCGGGATGAGCGGCACACCCAGCAAGTGGAGCTCATGCGCTATCCTGTAGTTGATGAGCGCCTTGATGACCGGATAGCAGGAGATTATTTCCCCGTGGCTGGTGGCGGCGGGGTCGCCGTTGTAGGCTGCCACCACGTCGGTGGAGAGCATGCGGCGTATTTGGGGCAACCGGGCGATAAGCTCGGTGGCGATGCGCTCGGCGTTCTGGCGGTCTTTGGCCGACAGTGTCTCGTTGTTGTCGCAAGCGTCTTCGCATGGTTCGGCGAAGCATAGGCCCGCAAGTATCTGGTCGGTGAGCAGGCCCAGCAGTCTTTCCAAGTTCACACCGATATGATATCTGATGGTTTGTGGGTTGAGGGTAGACTTCCCGTAGTAGCCGGGAAACAGGATACATCGTGAGAGTTCCACAATCTCTTTCAACACTTCGCCCGAAGGCAAGGGCATGCCGTCACGATGCAAGTGAAAGATGCCGCGCAGCGATTCCTTTTCCGAAAGGGCGTCCACCGTTTCGGCAAGAATATGCGAAGATTTGTAGTTGCTCATGGAAGTCTTTTCTATATTCGCGTACAAAATTAATAATAATAATCGAGACAGGGAAGCGGTCGGCCGAAAATCTTCCACAATTTTCTTCTTGTTTGACACTTGTGGCATTCTCGTCAATTCGTTGCGCCTATGAGCGTTTGCCCAACGAACTGTGTGGAAACACTTTTTCGCGCTGTAACAAGATTGTAACATGTGTTTAAAGCCTCTGTAATATGGCACGACTACCTTTGCAGCGAAATAACAACAAGACTATTTAAAGTATGAGTACAATTTATCTGTGCATAGTCATCTTTCTGCTTTGTCTGGCAGTGTTTGACTTGTTCGTTGGCGTAAGCAATGATGCCGTCAACTTCCTCAACTCCGCTGTGGGCGCGAAAGTGGCCAAATTCCGCACCATCATCATCATCGCCTCCATAGGCGTGCTGATTGGCGCGGTCATGTCTTCGGGCATGATGGATGTGGCCCGTCATGGCATCATGAAGCCGGAGAACTTCTCGTTCAACGATGTGATGACCATTTTCCTGGCTGTCATGGTGACGGATGTGGTGGTGCTCGATGTGTTCAACACGATGGGCATGCCTACCTCCACCACCGTGTCTCTCGTCTTCGAGCTTTTGGGCGGCACTTTCATTCTCGCCCTGCTGAAGGTGATAGGCGACGACTCTTTGCAATATGGCGACCTGCTCAACTCAGACAAGGCCTTGAGCGTGATCATCGCCATCTTCGTCTCCGTGGCCATCGCCTTTGTCTTCGGTGTCATTGTCCAGTGGATATCCCGATTGGTGTTCACGTTCAACTACAACAAGCACTTGCGCTATACTGTGGCTGTGTTCGGAGGCATCGCCTTCACCGCCCTGGCCTATTTCATCTTTATTAAAGGAATAGGCAAATCGCCCTATATCAGTAGTGGCACACGCGATTGGATCGACGCCAACACCACGATGCTCATGGCGGCTATTTTCGTGGCCTCCACCATCTTGGCTGAGATTCTCCATCTGCTCCGTGTCAACGTGTTCCGTGTGGTTGTCCTGATGGGCACGTTTGCCCTGGCCATGGCTTTCGCCGGCAACGACTTGGTCAACTTTATCGGTGTGCCACTCGCCGGACTCGATTCTTTCCGCGACTTCCTCGCCAATGGTCACGGCAATGCCGACGGTTTCATGATGTCTTCCCTCATGGAAAGCGCCAAGACTCCACCGTTCTTCCTCTTGGGAGCCGGCGTGATCATGATCATCGCCATGGCCACCAGCAAGAAAGCGCAGAATGTCATCAAAACCAGTGTAGACCTGAGCCGTCAGGACGAGGGCGACCAGATGTTCGGTTCTTCCAAGGCCGCCCGCAGCATTGTCCGCGTAGCACAGGATTTGGGAGACGGTCTTGCCAATGTGATTCCTGTGAAAACGCAGCATTGGATAGACTCCCGGTTCAACAAGAAAGAGGCAGTCCTTCCCGACGATGCGGCGTTCGACATGATTCGTGCCGCCATCAACCTGGTGCTTTCCGCCATGCTGATTATTATCGGTACCAACTATAAACTCCCGCTTTCCACCACCTATGTCACCTTCATGGTGGCGATGGGTACTTCTCTTGCTGACCGTGCCTGGACTCGTGAGAGTGCCGTGTTCCGCATCACCGGTGTGCTGAGTGTCATCGGTGGATGGTTCCTCACCGGAGCCGTGGCTTTCTGTGTGTGCGGCATTGTCTGCCTGGCCATGCACTTCGGCGGTTTCGTAGTGATGTTCGCCTTCATGGTGCTCGACATCTTCCTGCTCATCCGCAGCAGCCGTCAGTATAAGAAGAAGTCGAAGGAAAGCAAGACCGATGTGTTCCGTCTGATGATGCGCACCCACGATCCGGAAATCGTGTGGGATCTTCTCTCCAAGCGAGTGAGCCGCACCCAGAGCTTTGTATGCCGCTTTGCCCTCAGCGAGTTCTGCAAGATTCTCGACGCATTTACTGCTCAGAGTGTCAAGGAATTGCGCCGTGCCGACCGTGAACTCCGTGATGAACAGATGATGCTCAAGAAGTTCCGCAAACAGGAGATGCTTGCCCTCAAACGCATACCGCAGGACATCGCTCTTGAGCGCAATACATGGTTCCATATTGGTGCCAACTCCGACCAGCAGTTTGTCTACTGTCTCCGCCGTATGCTCGAACCGATCAAGGAGCATGTGGACAACAACTTCAATCCGCTGCCACAGACTTATATCAACGAGTTTGATCCTGTCCGCAAGGCGGTTGTTGACCTCATGTCGCAGACTGAGAGCATGATCAGTACGGGTCGTTATGACAACTATTCCGACGTGCTTGCTGAGGCTGAACGTTGCAAGAACGATCTTAGTGTGGTTCGTAAAAAGCACATCGACCGCATGTCGCAGGAGAAGGACAACACCAACTTCCAAGTGTCGCTGGTCTATCTCAATGTGCTTCAGGAAACACAAGAGTTCCTCAGCGTCATGCGTCATCAGTTGCGCGCCGCCAAGAAATTCACCGAGGCATAAGATTATTCCCGATAACGTCCTTTATTTTTGATGGAGCAATGTCCGCCACATTCCGCACAGCCATGCGAATGTGCGGGCATTGTTTTTTTGTTTTGAAGAACGGTGGCGTAAAGGAACTCGCGTTTTGATTTTATTTTACAAATATTTTTAGCGTTGTCTTTCAGACAAGTTTGCGCAAGCCGCAAGGGTAGTTGCTTGTGGATTACTGGCGGACTAATTACTTTTTCACCGTGGTGATAATTCCGTTAGTGTGCCACTAACGACCCGCTAATGGCACACTAACGATTCTCAAGTAGGCGAGTAGATTTTCTTGAGTATGAAATTAATTTACGAAATAGGCCAAACTTTGAATCTTTTGAAGCGAAAATCCGGGAGCCGTCTGTGTAGGATTCTGTATGATTTGTGTAGGATTGTGCGTTGTCGAAACCGCTTTAAAGTCAGTTGGTTGTATGCTGTTTGTGTAGGAATGTATGATGTTTTTTGAAAAATAACTTTCTCACGCGTGCGTGCGTGAGAATGACGACACGCCACATGGTGAACGCTGTTTGGGGTTCGGTGTTACAGGCTTTGGAGCTCTAATAAAAGTTGATGAAGTGTGAAAGTTTCTATATATTTACCCGTTGGCGGAATTAATTTAAGTTGATAAATATGAGTAAAAAGTTGTACATGTCGCTGATTTTTAGTAACTTAGTGGTGATCAAAACATTAAGTTCAAACCATCGTATGTACAACCTTTATACAAAATTCGTC
>JBNMIE010000097.1:0-9135 GCA_050873125.1 Prevotella sp. | reverse complement strand
GCTTGTAGGAGCACCATAGATGGTGATTTCGTCGGTCTCCTCATCCTCGTCGTATTCGTCTTCCACACCGTAGTCGATGAGGTCGAGAATCATCTCGTCCATGTCGAGTCCTTCCTTCTTCTTGAAAGTGAACACGGCCTTGTGGTCGAAGAGGAAAGAAAGAGAACCTGTGGTGCCGAGGTTGCCGTTGAACTTGTTGAACACGGAACGGACGTCAGCCACGGTACGGGTGGTGTTGTCGGTCAGTGTGTCGACAAACACAGCCACTCCGTGAGGGCCGTATCCCTCGTAGGTCACTTCCTTGTAGTCGCTCTGGTCCTTGCCCATAGCGTTCTTGATGGCGCGTGTGATGTTATCCTTCGGCATGTTCTCGCGCTTACAGTTGGCGATGATGGCACGCAGGGTCGGGTTGTTCTCAGGCTCTGGACCGCCAGCCTTTACAGCAATGGCAATCTGCTTGCCCAACTTGGTGAAAGTCTTGGCCATGTGGCCCCATCTCTTAAGCTTCGTAGCTTTACGATATTCAAATGCTCTTCCCATTGGAATTTGTTGTTTTGTATTGTTTGTTTTTTTATTATCTCAATTCTGCGTTCAACTTGGTGGTGAGGTTGTGGATCAACTTCTTCATGATGGCGTCAATCTGCTTGTCGTTGAGTGTCTTCTGCTCGTCCTGAAGGATGAAGTTGACGGCATAGCTCTTCTTGCCTGCCGGCAGGTTCTTGCCCTCATAGACGTCGAAGAGTTCCACCTTCTTCAAGAGTTTCTTCTCGGTCTGGCGTGCGATTTCCTCAATCTGCTCAAACTCCACGTTCTTGTCGATGAGCAGGGCGAGGTCGCGGCTCACAGCTGGATACTTGCTGATTTCCTTGAAGTGGACACTGCTCTTCTGGATGGCCTTCATCAGTCCAGTCCAGTTGAGGTCGGCATAATAGACCTCGTTGGCGATGTCGAACTTGTGCTGGAGCTTCTTGCTGACGATACCCATGTCCACAAGCACCTTGCCGCCACGGTTGGTGATGGAGAGGCCCTTGGAGAAGGCGTCGTTGTCGCTCTTGACTGTCACCAGCACGCCCTGTGGCACACCGATGCGGGCAAGGATGTTGTCCACATAAGCCTTCAGTTCATAGAACGAGCTGTCCTCGTTGGCATGTGCCCAACTGCCTTCCACGCGCTTGCCGGTCACCCAGATGCCCAGATGACTGTCTTCGGTGTAGGCCTTGATAGGATCTTCATCGTTCTTCTTCTCTGGATGGAACTGATAGCAGTTGCCAAACTCGAAGAAGCGCAGGTTGGCATTCTTGCGGTTGGCATTGCGCACGATGCTCTCGAGACCGCCGAAAAGCAGGGTCTGGCGCATCACGCTCAAGTCGGCACTCAGCGGATTCATCACACGGACGCAGTTCTCCGGATGCCAGTGGCCCAGTTCCTCATAGTAAGCGGCCTTGGTGAGCGAGTTGTTCATAATCTCATTGAAGCCACAGCCCACGAGCTGTTCGCCGATGAGGTTCTCCAACTTGTGCTTCTTGTCTTCCTCGCCCTCGATGGTGAGGCAGCTCTTCAACTGCTGTGGAATCTCCACATTGTTGTAGCCGTAGATGCGGAGGATGTCCTCCACTACGTCGCAAGGACGCTGCACGTCGACACGGTAGGCAGGAACGAGCAGTTTCAGTCCGTCCTCGGTCTCCTCCTCAATCTTCATCTCCAGCGAGGTGGCGATGTTCTTGATGGTGTCCTTACCGATGTGCTTGCCGATGAGTGTGTCTACATATTTATATTCGAGGTTGACCTCGAAATCGTTCATCTTGTTGGGATATACATCCTTGATTTCCATGGACACCTTGCCGCCAGCCAGTTCTTTGCAGAGGATGGCAGCCTGCTTGAGGGCATAGATGGTGCCGTTGGGATCGATGCCGCGCTCGAAACGGAAGGAAGCATCAGTGCTCAAGCCGTGGCGACGGGCACTCTTGCGGATCCATGTGGGATGGAAATAGGCACTCTCGAGCACCACGTTCTTGGTGGTCTCATAGGTGCCACTACCCTTGCCGCCGAACACGCCGGCGATACACATAGGCTCCTCCTCGTTGCAGATGGCGAGGTCGTGTTCGCCAAGGGTGTGCTCCTCACCGTCGAGGGTGACAAACTTCTTGCCGGCATTCTGGTCTTTCACGATGATGTGGTGGCCCTTCACCATGTCGGCGTCGAAACAGTGGAGAGGCTGACCATAGGCCATCATGATATAGTTGGTGATGTCAACGATGTTGTTGATCGGGCGCAAGCCGATGGTGCGCAGTTTGTTCTGCAGCCATTCGGGCGACTCCTTCACATCGCAGTCGGTGATGCTCACACAAGCATAGCGCTTACAAGCCTCTGTATTCTCGATGGTCACATCGATGGGCAGGTCGTGGTTGTCTACGGCGAACTTGCTGCAGTCAGGACGATGCAGACTGGTCTTGTAGCCATTCTGGATGAGCCATGCGTAGAGGTCGCGGGCCACACCATAGTGTGAGAGGGCGTCGGCACGGTTGGCGGTGATGTCAATCTCAATCAGCCAGTCACTCTCCAAGTGATAGTATTCCGCTGCGGGCATACCCACCGGTGTGTCCTCTGGGAGCACGATGATGCCGGCATGGTCGGTGCCCACGCCAATCTCGTCCTCGGCACAGATCATGCCGCACGACTCCACACCGCGGAGCTTTGACTTCTTGATGACAAACTCCTTGTCGCCGTCGTAGAGCACGCAGCCAAGGTCGGCCACAATGACTTTCTGTCCGGCAGCCACATTGGGGGCGCCACACACAATCTGAGAGGGAGTTTCGCGACCGAGGTCGACAGTCGTCACATGAAGGTGATCGGAATTGGGGTGCATCTCACACGTAAGCACCTTGCCTACGTAAAGTCCTTTGAGTCCACCCTTGATGCTTTGCACTTCTTCGAGTGCGTCAACTTCGAGACCACAAGAGGTCAGCGCATCGCACACTTGCTGTGCTGTCAGGTCGAAGTCAACGTATTCTTTAAGCCATTTATAAGAAATGTTCATTATATAATGATTTTTATTTTCGTCTAAATACGTGCAAAAGTAATAAAATTCCGCAACCCTTACAAAACTTTCTCCCAAAAAGTTGTATGACAGCAGATTGCTCCTTAAAAACTTATAAATAAAGAATGGTTATATACGTTTTTTCACAGAATATTTGTAATTTTACACGCTAAAGGACATCTTGACCGGTGTCCGCATACCTGAAGAGAAACATAAAATACTATAATATAATGCACTTTAAATGGAAATATGATTCGCCTACGCTTGACGAGAGGAGTGCGTCGGAGGACTTGTCGGAGAAGTTGGGCATGAGCACCATCCTGACCAATATGCTCATCCGGCGGGGCATCACGACCGAATCTGCCGCCAAGAGGTTTTTCCGGCCGCAGCTTGCCGACCTGATCAATCCATTTCTGATGCGTGACATGGATTTGGCGGTGGACCGGCTCAACGACGCCATGGGCAGAAAGGAGCGCATCCTGGTCTATGGCGACTACGACGTGGACGGATGCACCGCCGTGGCGCTGGTCTACAAGTTCCTGCAGCAGTTTTATTCCAACATCGACTACTACATTCCCGACCGCTATGACGAGGGCTACGGCGTGAGCAAGAAGGGCATCGACTATGCCCACGAGACGGGGGTGAAGCTCATCATCATCCTCGACTGCGGCATCAAGGCGTTTGACGAGATTGCCTATGCCAAGAGTTTGGGCATCGACTTCATCATCTGCGACCATCATGTGCCCGACGACAAGATGCCCGACGCCGTGGCGATACTGAACCCCAAGCGGCCCGACGACCCCTACCCTTTCAAGCATCTGTGTGGATGCGGTGTGGGGTTCAAGTTCATGCAGGCCTTCGCCAAGAACAACAACATTCCCTTCACCCATCTGATGCCATTGCTCGACTTCTGTGCCGTGAGCATCGCCGCCGACATCGTGCCGGTGGTGGACGAGAACCGCATCCTCGCCTTCCACGGACTGAAACGGCTCAACCAGAATCCGAGTGTGGGACTGAAAGCCATCATCGACATCTGCGGACTGAAAGACCGCGAACTGTCCATGAGCGACATCATCTTCAAGATTGGCCCGCGCATCAATGCCTCAGGACGCATGGAGAGTGGCAAGGAGAGCGTGAACCTGCTCGTGGAGAAGGATTTCGGACAGGCACTGGTCATGGCACGGCACATCAACGAATATAACGAGCAGCGCAAGGACATAGACAAGCAGATGACCGAGGAGGCCAACCAAATCGTGTCGAAACTCGAGAACCAGCGCCATCAGAGCAGCATCGTGCTCTATGACGAGAACTGGAAAAAGGGGGTCATCGGCATTGTGGCAAGCCGACTGACGGAAATCTATTTCCGCCCCACCGTGGTCATCACCCGTGACGGCGACTTCGCCACCGGCTCCGCCCGCTCTGTGGCAGGCTTCGATGTCTATGCCGCCATCAAGTCGTGCCGAGACATGCTCACCAACTTCGGCGGCCACACTTACGCCGCCGGACTTACGCTGAAATGGAGCGACGTGCCGGAATTCCGCAAGCGGTTCCAACAATACGTGGAACAGCACATCGAGCCGGAACAGACCGAGGCCATCCTCCATATCGACGCGCAAATAGACTTCCGCGACATCACCAAGAAACTGCACACCGACCTGAAGCGTTTCGCTCCCTTCGGCCCGGGCAATCCCAAACCGCTCTTCTGCACCCTCGGTGTCTACGACTTCGGCACCTCCAAGGTGGTGGGCAGGGAGCAGGAGCACATCAAGCTTGAACTGGTGGACTCCAAATCGAACAACGTGATGAACGGCATCGCCTTCGGACAGAGCGGTTCGGCACGCTATATCAAGTCGAAACGGAGCTTCGACATTGCCTACTCCATCGAGGACAACGTGTTCAAGCATGGCTCCATCCAACTGCAAATAGAAGACATCCGACCGACAGACAGGTTGTAATGACAGAAAACAAGACAGACATCTCCCCACGAAATAAGGGACAAGACGAAGCACTGAGGATATTGCGCAAGTATTGGCAATATCCTCAGTTTCGTGGTGTGCAGCGCGAAATCATCGACTCGGTGATGGCGGGCCGCGACACTCTGGGACTCATGCCCACAGGAGGCGGCAAGTCGCTCACCTTCCAGGTGCCGGCACTGATGCTGCCAGGGGTGACACTGGTCATCACGCCGCTCATCGCCCTGATGAAGGATCAGGTGAACCGTCTGCGACATCTCGGCATCCAGGCCTCCGCCATCTATGCGGGCATGAGCCACAACGAGATGCTGCAGGTGCTCGACAATGCCGTGCTCGGAGGCGTGAAACTGCTCTACATCTCTCCCGAGCGTATCGCCACCACCTTGTTCCAATCCAAACTGCGCCACATCAAGGTGAGCCTCATCACGGTCGACGAAGCCCACTGCATCAGTCAGTGGGGCTATGATTTCCGACCATCCTATCTCCAAATCAGCAACATCAGGAAGTTGCTCCCCGGTGTGCCTGTGCTGGCGCTCACCGCCACTGCCACACCCAAGGTGGCAGACGACATCCAGGAGTTGTTGGGATTTGCCGAACGCAATGTCTTCCAGATGAGTTTCAAGCGCGACAACCTGGCCTACGTGGTGCGCAAGACCAACGACAAGCGGGCTGAACTCATCCATATTCTGCGGTCGGTCGAGGGATGCGCCATCATCTACACCCGAAGCCGTCAGCGCACCAAGGAAATAGCCGAGACGCTCAACGACAACCAAATCAGCGCCACCTATTATCATGCAGGACTCAACCCTGCCTATAAGGACGAGCGCCAAGCCCTATGGCAGCAAGGTGAAGTGAGGGTGATGGTGGCGACCAACGCTTTCGGCATGGGCATCGACAAGGCCGACGTGCGGTTGGTCATCCATGTGGACTGCCCCGACTGCATCGAGGCCTACTTCCAGGAAGCGGGCCGTGCCGGACGCGACGGCAAGCATGCCTATGCCATCCTGCTGTTCAACGACAAGGAGAACATCACGCTCCGCAGGCGCATCGACAGCACTTTTCCTGCCCTTGACGACATCCGCACCATCTATGACCATCTCGCCTACTTCTTCCAAATAGCCGCCGGCTATGGTTGCGGTGTGAGCCATCAGTTTGACATCGACCGATTCTGCCGCCGATTCCATCATTTCCCCATTCAGGTAAACTCCGCCCTGCTGATTCTTCAGCGTTGCGGTTATTTGAAATATGAGCCGAATCCCGACAAGACTGCCCGGGTGAGGTTTATCTTGGAGCGCGACCAGCTCTACAGAGTAGACACGGACATCGCCGTCGACAACACGGTCATCAACACGCTGTTGCGCCTCTACTGCGGCATGTTCACAGACTACACGCCCATTGAGTTGGACTATCTGGCGCAGAAGGCAGGCATCACCAACGAGGAGGCTTATCTCTCGCTCAGAAGGCTCACCTCACGGGGCATCATCGATTTCATCCCAGCCTCATCCACTCCATATATTGTCTACACGCGTCAACGGGAGTTGAGCGAGCGCTTGGTCTTCCCAAAAGACGTGTATGAGGAGAGGAAAAAGCTCTTTGCCGAGCGGATAGAGACCATGATCCATTATGCCACGGCACATGAATGCCGCAGCCAAATGTTGTTGGCCTATTTCGGAGAAACAGAGTCTGAGGAATGCGGACAGTGTGACGTGTGCCTTGAGAAAAAGAAGATGAAACAAGAAACGGTTTCCGTAGAGGATGCCATCATGGAACTATTGAAAGACGGCGAGCCACACAACATTGCCGAGCTCGCCCAACTGCCCTACTCTTTCCCCGACATCGCCAACATTCTCACACAATGGGTTGAGAAGAACATCGTCCGCTTCGACGACAATGTCATTCAGTTGAAAGAATAGAGAAAGATTTAAAGTATAATCAAATTACAAGCCTCTTCAGCAGATATTACGGTCAAGGCATTCTCCTCAAAATCTTTTGCATTTCGTGTTACAAGATAATCTGCACCTATTCTTTTTGCAGAAGAATATTGGACTCCATCCTCAAAATCCTTCCAACACGCATCAAACGAATTATAAATATCAGAAGAATCTATAGGACTTATTTCCATGAAAAGGCGTAAGAAATCGATTTTTCTCCTATAGACATCCAATGGCATCTTGCAACGTTCAACACAAATAAAATTTGCCGTCACCATCGATAAAGCAGACACACACATTTCTATCTTCTGTTCTGCCGCACATGAGACAATCATAGCTGCAGGTTGATAAAACTGTGGCCGTTCCAAAATGAAATCTATTAGAACATTAGTATCCAAGAATAATTTCATAGATATTTATTTTCTAAATGACTTAATTCCTTACTATAATCCTCAGACAAATCTGTAGGACATTTAAACCCTACCTCCAAGGCTTTTACCTCAGGGGAAATGTAGTATGGAGATTTTGTCTGTGAACGTTTTGGCTTGAACTTTCCCAAAAAAGTGTTCAGTACCGTGGCCACAGCCTCCGTCACACTCATATTGTTTTGTTTAGCATACTGTTCTATGCCGTTATACGTATTGTTGTCTATGGTTATCGTATTCATAAATAGTCTTATTAGTGATTATCGCAAGCAAAACTACAATATAAATTTCATATTTCAAAACTTTAGTTCAACAAAATCTTCAACAGCATCAAAGTCGCAGTTTTGCGCGGTCAAGAATGGTGATGGTCTTGCCTTCCACACGAATGGCGCCATCATCGACCAAATCCGCCAGACACCGCAAGAGGGAGAATTTCTGAATGCCGAACGAATCAGCCATGGCCTGACGCGACTTGTCCAGCAACACGGTACGACTGCCTTGTGCATGGGAAAGAGACAGAATGTAGTAGACCACCTTCTCCTTGACACTGAATAGAGCGAGGAAACGCAGCTTGGACGCAAGGAAGGCACTCATGTCGGAAAGGATGCGCACGAAATTCCAACGCACCTTGCGGTTGTCATCCACAAGCCGTTCCACATCGTCCTGCGACAATCTGAGCAAGGTCACCTCCGTGTCGGTCTCCACACTGACGGGCATGCGGTTGTCTTTGGCAAAGATGAAAGCAGGGGCAAGCACATAGCCCACACCCATACGGGTCACCTCCACGAGTTTGCCGGACAGTCCGACCATCCGTGCCACCAAGGTGCCACGCACAACGATGTCGACATGCCGACAAGCGTATCCGGCAAGCATGTAGATGTCTTTCTTGCCGATTTTCACCATCTTGCAAGTCAAGGGACTGAGGGCGAAAGCGATTTCGTCCATTGTCATACCGCTAAACAAAGCACTGCGGGTCAATGCTTTCAATATTGTGTCATCCATAAGCTAATGTCTTGAGATTATAATAGATTGTTTATGCAAAAACAGTGCCAACAAGCGCAATATATGATGGCAGAGTGTCGGTTGTTGATTGCAAAGTTAGTCAGATATCAGTTTACGCTCATCATCTTTAACGTTTTTTATATGCCCCTCGGTCACATTTGTTACCTGACACCCGATTTTCGCGCCCTACCTTTGCAACCGATAAAACTGCACTCGGCAGATATCAGAAACACATCAATCTCAATAGCGTATGGACGAAAGAAAAATGTTTTGTTTCCAATGTCAGGAAACAATGAAAGGAACAGGATGCACCCTTCGGGGGGTATGCGGCAAACAGCCTCTGACCAGTAAGCGGATGGATCTTCTCCTGTCTGTCGTAAGAGCGGTGGGTATCGTCGCCCACGAGATGGAAAAGGCAGGATTCTCAACAGACAAGGATACGGGCGAGTTCGTCTGCGACGCGCTCTTCTCGACCATCACCAATGCCAACTTCGACGAGCACAGCATCCAACTCAGGATTGAGCGCGGTGTGGAACTGCGCAACCAACTGATGGAGCAGGCTCGCCTGTCGGGCACATCCCTGCCGCAATGGCAGGAACTGCTCTGGGACGGCGACAAGGAATCCTATGACAAACAGGGCGAACGGATGGGTGTGCTGCGCAATACAGACGAAGACCTGCGCTCGCTCAAGGAGCTGGTCATGTATGGTCTGAAGGGCATGGCAGCCTATTATGAGCACGCCTCCATACTCGGGCTCAGCAACCCTG
>JBNMIE010000096.1:0-9170 GCA_050873125.1 Prevotella sp. | reverse complement strand
TCCGATAAAATGTGTACCTTTGTCCATAGTTACTGGATTTTTTTTTAGCAACAACAAAGGTAACTAAAAGGGCTGAATTCCAAGCGAGGAATCCAGCCCTAATTTTTTAGCATAAAAAAGTTTTAGCGGACAGCAATAATAGAGAATAATGATTATCTTGATTCTCTCCAAGAGAAATGGGGAAAAAGTAGACAAATAAAAAATGGTGTCCGAAAGACGGGATGACGTCTTTCGAACACCGTTTGATTGAAGGGGTGTGGATTGCTTTACATGCGGAAACCGCCACCGCGTCTGCCGCCGCCGAATCCGCCTGGAGGTGGTCCCATCGGACGATCGCCACGACCTCCCCATTGACGGTCGCTACGGCCTCTGTCTTTTCCGCCCTTGCCACCGAAAGCATTGAAACGGTAGTTGACGTGAAGCATGACGTAAGAGTTGATGCTGTTGTACTGCACATCGCTACGTGACATGGCAGAGATGCTGCGGGAGAAGTTGCTCTGATTGTGCAGGATGTCGTAGAACTGGAGCATCACGGTGAGTGGTCTGCCCTTGAGGAAGCTCTGACTGAGCTGGGCATTCCAAATCAGCTCGTTGGTGTTCATCGACTTGTCGCTGTAACCACGACGGCTGTTCTCATGAATGTCGACGTTCAAGCCTGTGCCCCAAGGCAAGGTGAAACCGATGTTGGCACCATAGTTGAAGTTCCATGTGTCGAGATTGTTCTGTGACTGCAACAGGTTGCGGGTATGGTCATAGCTCAGCGAGCCATTGAGTTCGAACTCAAACCATGAATTGCGGAAGCTGGCAGCCAAACGTTCAGAGAGAGAGGTGGTGCGAGTGGTGTTCTTCTGTGAGTCTGTGCCACTCACTGAAAGATAGCCCACACGGTTGTTGTATCCCACGGTTGTGAACGTGTTGATATTGAAATAGCCTGCAGAGTCGATAGACGTGTTGAGCATCAATCCTCCATCGACATTCCAATTGCCATTGATATTCTCAGGACGTGTGGTACGTCCGCCGGTCTTCTCATCATAAGTGACCTTGTTGCTGATGCTATTGCGCGTGTTGCTGTAGCCGATATAGGTCATGATGGACTGCTGATGGCTTTGACGATAGCCGTTGAAGAAGCCTCGCAAACTATTGGTAAACGAAGGTTTCAGTCCCCGGTTACCCGTCGTTATATTCAATGGATCACTATCATCTTTGATGTCAAGCAAGTCGCTCATGCTGGGCTGAGAGGTCTCACCACGATAGGTCAAACGAATGTTGTTGACCTTATTAAACTTATATTTGAAATCGAGGGTCGGAGAGAAATTGGTCACCGTGCGTGTCGTGTTCACATGTACGTTCTGATAATACTGTACAAATTTCGTTTTCTGCGGCTGAATCATTGCACCCACATTGAGTTGGAATTTCTGTCGGATGATACGAAGAGTGATGTCTCCCTGGTGTGTATAAGTATTATACTCAGAATAACAACTCAGTTTATCTGATCTAAAATTGTCGAGCGGAGTATCATCGAGGAGTGAGAGATAGCTGTTCCAATTGCGGTAGAGCGAGTTGACACCCCAGAAACGGTCAGCATTGTCTTTGAAGTTGAAGTCAAAGGTGGAGCGGTCACTCTTGCTGTGACTGTATTTATACTGATAGCTGAACTGCAGGAAAATGCCCTTGGCGAGCGGTTCGCTATAAGTGGCACGAATGTTATAGTTCCACTTCTTAGTTGGGGTAAGATTGTATCGGTTATTCTGATAAGTTGAATCCGGATTTGTTTTTATAGTATAATAATCCACTTTTTGCATCGAAATGCTCTTAGAATTGCTATCAGTGAAACCGACACTACCACGAAGGGTTATATTGCGTCCCTTAGTACCCAATTTGCGGTTCACCTGAACCACAGCCTTTGCGTCCTTGGAATCGCTATAGCTCACGCTGCGGTTTTTGTTTCGGTTGACGATGACATTATTTTCTGCCAAAGTCGCAATGCCTTCCTCGGAGAGAGGGTCTGAGGTGTATCCATAAGGATCCTCATTGAAGGATGCCGACTGGCTGGCACTGTTTCCGTCACTTGAAGACATTGTGAAAGATGGACGGAACATGATGTTGGTCATTGAGTCTGGCTTCCATTCCAATCTTACACGGGCATCCCACGAATTACTGCGAGAATAGCGCTGGCTAATGCTGTTGGAGAAGGACCCTACCTTGCTCACGAAGTTCTCTGCAGAGGTGATGGTATGGTTGTCACCATTGCTATGATTCCAACGTATAGAACCATCCAATTGGAGTTTCTTTCCATCATCATAGTTGAAGTTACCACCAAGCATCTTTGAAGCATTGAGGCCTTGTCTGCCTCCGCCCCATCTGCCGCCACCGCCACCAGGGAAACCGGCGTCGTTAACATTGTTGGCGTTGCCAAAGACCATGGTCTTGACCTTATCATTGAAATAGCCGCCCATCAGTCTTTCCGCATAGCGGTTGTGGGTGCCGATGCCCAAATCGACATTAGACAAGAAACCTTTGTTCATGCCTTTCTTGATGCCAAAGTCAAGCACTGTCTCCTCTTCGCCGTCATCGATACCGGTCACACGGGCGAGGTCGCTCTTCTGGTCATAAGCCTTCACTTTCTCAATAATAGAGGTAGGAAGGTTTTTCATGGCCGTCTGCGTGTCTCCGGTCATAAACTCCTTGCCGTCGACGAGAATCTTTTTCACTTCCTTGCCGTTGATGGTAATCTTGCCGTCGTCGCTGACAGTGGCACCCGGCAGACGCTTGACCAGTTCCTCAATGGCGGAACCTTCCGGCACACGATAGGCCGACGCATTGTATTGGAAGGTGTCTTCCTTGACTACCACCTTGGCGGCATGTCCCTCAACAGTGGCGCCCTTGAGCATGATGGCACTCTCAGTCATAGTCACATGACCAAGGTCCACATTCTTGGAAGCACTGATGGTCACCTTCTTGGTGTAGTTTTTAAAGCCTACACTGGTCATCTTCACGATGTAAGTGCCGTCAGCGGGAGCCTTGAGTGTGAAGCGTCCGTTGTCGTCTGTGGTGGTGCCCTTCAAATAGGTGCTGTCCGATTTGAGCAGCTGCACGGTGACCAGACTGAGCTTTTCCTTCGTCTGTCCGTCAGAAACGACACCGCCAATCAGTCTTCCTTGTGCCATTGCCGTCACGGTGGTGAGGAGCAACAGCAACAGGAGTGAAATAGTTTTTTTCATCTCTGCTTTTTCTTTACTGTTTGCAATTCATTTTTATGTTTACGCTTTCTATGACGTAAGAAAGACGAAAAGGTTTAATGGCGCAACAAGAAATGTGCCAATGTCTTGTTTTTCTTGACAAACAGCACATTTTCATTGATGTTTACGCCCTTTTCCTGTCATGAAATAGAGCAAGAATATGTCTTCTTTAACATACTTTTGCATGGTTTGCGTTCAGAATTGTATGAATAGCCTTAACTTTGTGCAAGTTTTAAGTAGAAGGAGAAAGTATATTATGAAGCAGAAAGTCATCATATCCCAGCATTTGGAAAGCGAGATAGCCACAGCATTGACAGAGTGTGAACACGACAAGCTGTTCATTCTTACCGATGAGACCACCCATGAGAAATGTCTGCCTGTCATTTCCAGTTTCCGGTGTCTGAAAGGGGCACAGATTATTACGATCGGTGCCACCGACCAGCACAAAAACCTCGAGACACTTGCCCATGTGTGGACAGAGCTCGGTAATGGTGGCGGCACACGCCATTCTTGCCTTATCAACCTCGGTGGCGGCATGGTGACTGACCTTGGAGGATTCGCCGCTTCCACGTTCAAACGCGGCATCAACTTCATCAATATCCCCACTACCCTGCTCGCCATGGTCGACGCTTCTGTGGGAGGCAAGACCGGCATCAACTTCAACGGACTGAAGAACGAAATCGGTGTGTTCAACGACGCCCGTTTTGTGCTCCTTGACACAGAGTTTCTGAAGACACTCGACCATGAGAATTTCGTGTCTGGCTATGCGGAGATGCTCAAGCACAGCCTTATCAGCAACGAATCCATGTGGACTGAGCATGTGGCATTCGACCTCGACAATCCCGACCTTGCCCACTTGCTCCGCATGGTGGAGGACAGCGTGAAGGTGAAGGAACGCATCGTGGAGGAAGACCCTCATGAGAAAGGTATCCGCAAAGCGCTCAATCTCGGCCACACCATCGGCCATGCTTTCGAGGCATGGGCGTTGCACACCGACCATCCCATCCTTCACGGATATGCCGTGGCCTACGGTTTGGTGGCAGAACTCTACTTATGCGCCAAAAAGACCGGATTCCCTACCGACAAGATGCGCCAGACGGTCAACTATATCAAGGAATACTACGGCCAACTGCCCATCACTTGTGATGACTATCCTGCCCTACTCGACCTGATGCGCCACGACAAGAAGAACACCGCCGGCATCATCAACTTCACGCTTCTCTCTGGCATCGGCGAAATCGTCATCAACCAGACTGCCACTGACGAGGAAATCAAGGAAGCCTTAGATTTCTACCGCGAGGGTATGTAGGTCAAGGAAGACCTTACAGATGTCTATAGAAAAAGTTTTCCTCAGATATTTGCAACTTTTGTCACCATATATATTATCGTATTGACAATCAACGATTTACGGGTAACAAATATCGATTATATCTGCCACCTATCTGTCACCATCTGCCTCCAACCGCCATTTGTCTTCATCCACCATCAATGGATGAAGACAAGGTGTTCAGAATCCGTTATTGGATTCTGAACTAATTGTTCAAGGCGGTGGAACAAACTGTTCAGCCCCCACAATAAAAATCTGAACATTGGTCTTCATCGCAAAAGATGTATGGTTCGGGGTGGCAGATAAAGTATCTGTCACCAAACATCTGCAACCCATAATGCATTGACATTCAGACAGAAAACAAAGAAGGTGGCAAAATGACAAATAAATAGAGAAAATCTCTTTCTATAGGCTGCTACACTGAAATTCTGCCATTTCTTGTTTATTCCATCGAGCGCAATCGCTCTTCTGCCATTTCTTCAGCCCGCTTTCGTGCAGGTTTGCCCGTCTCCGTAAGAGGAAGAGAAGCCACTTCGAAATAATGACGGGGCGACCAGAAGCGCGGAAGACGCAAATCACAGATTTCATGCAGAGCGGAGACGGAAAGCGCCGTATGCTCATAGAGCAATGTCACCGCCTCGCCATACTTTGCATCCGGCACCTTGGTTATCATAAACGGAACGGAAAGGTAAGGACGAAGCAAGCGCTCCACCTCTTCTATCTGTATCTTGATTCCGCCACTGTCAATGACATTGTCCTTGCGACCAAGAATGCGGAACTGCTTGCCGTCAGCAGACAGTTCGGCTATGTCATGAGTAATCAACTGGTGGGCACACACTTCCGGAGCGTCGATGACCAGACATCCATCGGCATTGAGACTGACAGAGACAGACGCAAAGGGAGTGTACCACAGGGAAGCCTCATCCCCATTCAACCGACGCAAGGCGATGTGCGACAGCGTCTCGGTCATGCCGTATGTGCTCCACACAGCGTTGGGGAAATCCTTCAATTGATTAGCCAAGCCATCGTCGATGGCTCCACCGCCAATGATGAGATGCCGGATGGCACGCAAACGCTCACGCTCCTCAGCCACCAGCAAAGAGTTGTATACCTGCATGGGAACCATGGCGGCGAATGTCGGCGTTTCGGTCAGTCCTTTTAGAGGATGTCCACTCGGCGCCACACTGATGAGACGAAGATGGCGCACGATGCTTCTGACCACCACCATCTTGCCTGCGATATAATCAAGCGGCATACAGAGGAGGGCGGTGTCGCCAGGCTGAAGCTGGAGGAAGTCGCATGTGATGCGTGCCGACGCTTCCATCCTGCGCTTCTCCACCCACAAAGGTTTGGGAGCACCTGTGGAGCCACTGGTATGCACCAACACCCGATCCTCACCATTCTGCCATTCCTTCAAAAACGCTTCTAATGTCATCATTCGGATTTAAGTCTCATGAAAAATCCCCGACAGCCTCTGAAGCGTCGGGGATTCTCTCATTATTATAGATTATTTATCTTCTAACTTTATTTCTCTGCGGCAAGACGCTCCTTGATGGCCTTGCTCTCAGCCTCATAACCAGGTTTGTCGAGGAGGGCGAACATGTTCTTCTTGTAAGCCTCCACACCAGGCTGGTTGAAAGGATTCACGCCGAGAATGTTGCCACTGATGCCACAAGCCATCTCAAAGAAATAGATGAGCTGGCCGATGTAGTATTCGTTGAGCTGTGGCACACTGACATGGATGTTTGGCACGCCACCGTCCACATGAGCCAGACGGGTGCCAAGCTCAGCCATCTTGTTCACCTCGTCCACACGTTTGCCTGCGAGGAAGTTGAGTCCGTCAAGATTCTCGTCATCGTGCGGGAACAGGAGTTTGCGGTTTGGCTGTTCGATGCTGATCACAGTCTCGTAGATGGTGCGCTCGCCCTGCTGTATCCACTGGCCCATGGAATGGAGGTCGGTGGTGAAGTCGCAGCTTGCAGGGAAGATGCCCTTGCCGTCCTTACCTTCGCTCTCGCCATATAGCTGCTTCCACCACTCGCTGAAGTAGTGAAGCTTAGGCTGGAAGTTGACCATGATTTCGATTTTCTTGCCAGCCTCTGCATAGAGCGCGTTGCGCACAGCAGCATATTGGGCAGCCATGTTTTCCTCGAAAGGCACGTTCTGTCCGCAAGCCTTTTCCATGGCACGGGCACCCTCAACGAGCTGCACGATGTCGAAACCGGCACAAGCGATAGGAAGCAGACCTACCGGAGTGAGCACTGAGAATCGTCCACCCACATTGTCGGGGATGACGAAAGTCTTGTAGCCTTCCTTGTCGGCTGCCGCACGGGCCGCACCCTTGTGGGCATCGGTCACTGCCACGATGACATCCTTGGCCTCAGCCTTGCCCCGCTGTGCCTCGCACTGCTTCTTGAGCAGACGGAAGGTGAGGGCGGTCTCTGTGGTGGTGCCACTCTTGGATATGTTGATGACGCCGAATTTCTTGTTCTTCAGATATTCGGTGAGTTCAGCCAAGTAGTCCTCGCCGATGTTGTTGCCGGCGAAAACGATGGTGGGGTTCTTCTGGTCATCATTGGTGAGCCAGGCAAAGGCATTGCCGAGAGCCTCGATGACAGCACGTGCACCGAGATAACTGCCGCCGATACCTGCCACAACTACTACCTCGCACTTGGCACGCAGCGTGTCGGCACAAGCCTTGATTTCTGCGAGAAATTCGGGGGTGATGCTGGATGGGAGATGAAGCCAACCGAGGAAGTCGTTGCCGGGACATGTACCCTTTTCAAGTGCCTCCTGGGCAGCCTTCACTTTAGGTTCGTAAGCCTTCACGGCGCCCTCCTTGAGGAATTGGGCAGCCTTTGTGATGTCTAAGCTGATGTTTTTCATTGTCGTCAAATTTAGTATTGTTTGATTGTTGATTGCGTTGTTATCTGAACGAGTCGGTGAGCAACTTGATTTCTATCTGCGGACTGATTCGCTCATAGAGGATGTTGTAGACGGCGTCGAGGATGGGCATGTTGACGTGCATGTGGCGGTTGATTTCCTTCATACACTTGGTGCCGAAAAATCCCTCGGCTATCATTTCCATTTCTATCTGCGCGCTCTTCACGCTATAGCCCTTGCCTATCATGGTGCCGAAGGTGCGGTTGCGCGAGAAATTGCTGTAGCTCGTGACGAGCAAGTCGCCCAGATAGACACTGTCCTCAATGCTGCGGTCGATGGGGTGCACACTCTTGACAAAGCGCGCCATCTCCTGAAGGGCGTTAGCCATGAGCACAGCCTGGAAGTTGTCGCCATATTTGAGTCCGCTGCAGATGCCGGCGGCTATGGCATACACATTCTTGAGCACCGAGGCATATTCTATGCCGATGACGTCGCTGCTGGTCTTCGTCTTGATGTAGTCGCTGGCGAGCACTTCGGTGAAGGCTTGCGCCTTCTCGCGGTCTGAGCATCCCACAGTGAGATAGCTCAACCGCTCGAGCGCCACCTCCTCGGCGTGCGACGGTCCGCCAATGCAGGCAAGATTGTCGTAGGGCACGTCGTAGACCTCATGGAAATATTCAGAGCACACGAGGTTCTCGTCGGGCACGATGCCTTTGATGGCGGTGACGACGAACTTGTCGCGTATGCGGGCCTTGAGCTTCTTGAGATGGTTTTTCAGATAGGGCGAGGGTGTGACAAACACGAGGGTGTCATAGGCCTCGACTATCTTGTTGATGTCACTCGAGAAGAAAATCTCGTCGCAGTTGAAGTGCACACTGGTGAGATAGGCGGGGTTGTGGCTCATGCGACGGAACTCCTCAATGCGGTCGTCCCGTCGCATGTACCAGCCGATGTGATGGGTATGCCCCACCACTATCTTTGCTATAGCCGTGGCCCAACTGCCACCGCCTATGATTGCAACCTTGCCTACGTTGAACATACGATGTATGATTACTTGTTAGCGTTTTCTATCCAAGCCGCAAATTGGTCGACCTTTGGATTCTCGTAGCCGAGTTTATATTTCTTGTTCACGCCACAAACGTCCATCTGCAGCTTCTGAGCCTTCACATTCTTGATGTCGGAAACGAGGTTGTAGCCAGCCTTGTTGAACACAGGCACCCACTCTTCGCTCACACCGATGGCAGCCCATTCTGCGACGGTGCTCTTAGGCATGGTCTTTTCCGGACGCATCTGTGGGAAGAGAAGTACTTCCTGGATATAGGTCTTGCCGGTCATGAGCATGGTCAGACGGTCGATACCGATGCCGATACCGCTGGTTGGAGGCATGCCATACTGGAGTGCGCGGAGGAAGTCACGGTCGATGACCATAGCCTCATCGTCACCCTTGTCGGCAAGTTTCATCTGGTCGATGAAACGCTCTTCCTGGTCGATAGGATCATTAAGCTCTGAATAAGCGTTGGCAAGTTCCTTGCCGTTGACCATCAACTCGAAGCGCTCGGTGAGTCCAGGCTTTGAGCGGTGCATCTTGGTCAATGGGGACATCTCGACAGGATAGTCGGTGATGAAGGTAGGCTGGATGAAGGTGCCCTCGCAGAACTCACCGAAGAGCTCATCAATCAACTTACCCTTACCCATGGTCTCATCTACGTCCATGCCCTTCT
>JBNMIE010000095.1:0-9198 GCA_050873125.1 Prevotella sp. | reverse complement strand
GGGGGCTTACTTTTTTCAAAAAATATCCGCAACGCCTATTTGCGGGCATTGCGGATAGGAAAGTTATGCTGTTTTAAGTTTTAGCGGACAGCAATATTTCATAATGCTTTTATTTTTGATGAATAATATAAAGTTTCTATTTCCTTAAAATTCGAAAGATTATGCAAGCGAGCGTAAAGAATATGTTATTTCCATCTGCCGTATGCATTCTTAACATTTGCAAAGATAACAAAAAAGAATTAATTAAGAACACAATTACCAAGAAAAATGAATAAAATTTTCAAGGAAGTACCCATTCCGCCACATCCCCTACCCGAGCCGAAGCCAAAATCTCTCGGGGTTCCACTATACAAAAATAAGATGGATTACCCGACACAAGTAGCCGTTGTTATCCTTGCCGTTCGGTTTCACCATACAAAACAAGAAGGCATACACGACACAAGTTGGGGCTGAGAAAAAGGATAAGGAGAACATTGAGGCACCAAAAGTGATGCACATAAAACGCAGAACTCCCTATTCTCAAAAGAGAATAGGGAGCCTGTTGTTTGTTTGGAATAAGTTGGAATAAATATTTTTAAGCTTCAGCCTCTGGGATTACAGAAACAGTGCTCTTGTCCTTGCGACCCTTGTGGAAATTCACAATACCGTCACAAAGAGCATAGAGAGTGTCATCCTTACCGATTGCCACGTTCTCACCAGGGTTGTGCTTTGTGCCGCGCTGACGAACGATGATGTTACCAGCGATACACTTCTGACCACCCCAAATCTTAACGCCTAATCTTTTCGAAGCTGATTCACGGCCGTTCTTAGAACTACCTACACCTTTCTTATGTGCCATTTCTTCTTTCCTCCTGAATTTAAGCGATTACTTGTTTGATTTCTACCTCTGTGAACTGTGCACGGTGACCATTGCGAACGCGATAGTCCTTGCGACGCTTCATCTTGAAGACAATCACCTTGTCGCCTTTTACCAGAGGATTTACAACCTCACATACTACCTTTGCACCTTCTACGGTTGGCGCACCTACCGTGACATTGCCGTCCTTGTCTACGAGCAGCACTTTGTCAAATTCAACAGACTTGCCTGCCTCCACGTCTTTCATGTGGTGCACGAAGAGCTTCTTGCCCTCCTCGGCCTTGAACTGTTGACCGTTGATTTCTACAATTGCGTACATTTAATATTATATTGTAAACGGTTTTTTCCGCAAGGCGCACGACACCGTGCCGTGACTTGTTTGAGCCTCCACGGACTAAATCGGGCGCAAAGTTACTAATAATTATCCAACTACCTATTTAATAGCGGCTTGCGCCCATGAATATTTAAATTTATTTAACTGCCCGGCTTGTTTTTTCACTCTTTTATGGCTTCTATCTCCGCCATAATCTCTCGCGTCCAGTCGGAGCCGTTCTCGGGGCAGAAGGTGTGGATGCCCAGCTCGCTGGCGGCCGCCACGTTGCGCGGGCTGTCGTCGACGAAAAGGGTCTCGTCGGGGAAGATGTGCTCGCCGATGAGCATCTTGCGGTAGATGCGCTCGCTGGGCTTCATCACCTTCTCGCGGAAACTGAGGTAGAGGGCGTCGAAATAGTCGGCGAGGCTGTGGCCGTCGCCGCTGAAGCGGGGGCTCAGCGCCCAGTGCATCATGAAGGGGTTGGTGTTGGAGAGGAGGATGAGCCGGAAGCCTCTGTCGCGCAGGGTCTCGAGCATCTTGAGGTTGCGAGGGGGCACTTCGCGCACATAGCCCCGCCAGGCATATTCGCACTGGTCGAGCGTCAGTTCGCCGCCCACGGCCTGGCTGAGCTGCTGGCGGAACTCCTCCGCCGTGATGCTGCCCTCCTCGAGGTCGCCGAAGAAGCCTGCCTGGGTGTAGGGGTCGAGCCGTTGCTCGGCGTCGGTCAGTCCCAGCTCGGTGAAGCGCTTGACTGCCGCGGGCTGGTCGATGGTCATGATGACGCCGCCCAAATCGAATACGATGTTTTTGATTTTCATAACGTGTGTGGTTCTGTTCCTGAAGTCAATCGAATAAGTTCAACTTGTTTTTTCTTGCCTCGGCGAGCGTGGCGATGCGCTGCTGCTTGGCGTGGTATTCCTCGCGCAGGCGGGCGTAGCGCTCGTTGGTCTCGCGCACCAGCTGGTCGTGGGTCTGCGGGTTGAGGAGGCGTGCGGCGAGGAGGGGGTTCTGCGAGGCGTCTTTCACCCACAGCACCAGTCCGTCGTAGACGGGGGCTATCTTGAGCGCCACGTGCATCTCGCTGGTGGTGGCTCCGCCGACCATGATGGGGACGCGCAGACCCGCCCGCTGCATTTCCTTGGCCACGTGCACCATCTCCTCGAGACTGGGGGTGATGAGTCCGCTCAGGCCGATCATGTCGACATGGTCTTCCTGCACCTTCCGGACAATCTGTTCGGCGGGCACCATCACGCCGAGGTCGATCACGTCGTAGTTGTTGCACGACATGACCACCGCCACGATGTTCTTCCCGATGTCGTGGACGTCGCCCTTGACGGTGGCGACGAGATAGCGTCCGGCCTTGGAGGAGGCGCCGTCGTTCTCAGCCTCGATGTAGGGCTGGAGGATGGACACGGCCTGCTTCATGGTGCGGGCGGTCTTGACCACCTGGGGCAGGAACATCTTGCCCTCGCCGAAGAGGGTGCCCACCTCGTTCATGCCGTCCATCAGGGGGCCTTCGATGATCTGCACGGCGTGGTCGTAGGTCTTGAGCGCCTCGTGGAGGTCGGCGTCGAGCCAGTCGCCGATGCCCTTGCGCAGGGCGTATTTCAGCCGGTCTGTGAGGCTGCCCTTGCGCCATTCCTCGCTGGCGGCGGGTTTCTTGGGCTCCACGCCGCCGCCAGCCGCCTTGGCTGCGTCCTGCTCTTCCTTGATGTGTGCCGCCAGCTCTATGAGGTCTTCGGCGGCTCCCTTGCGGCGGTTGAGCACCACGTCCTCGATGATGCGGAGTTGGTCGGCGGGAATGTCGTTGTAGGCCACCTTGGTGGCGGGGTTGACGATGCCGAAATCCTGTCCCTTGGCGATGGAGTGGTAGAGGAACACGGCGTGCATCGCCTCGCGTATGTAGTTGTTGCCACGGAAGGAGAACGAGAGGTTGCTCACGCCTCCGCTGACATGGGCGCCGGGCAGGTGGGTGCGTATCCACTCCACCGAACGGATGAAGTCGGCGGCGTAGTCGTCGTGCTCCTCCATGCCGGTGGCGATGGCGAGCACGTTGGGGTCGAAGATGATGTCGTGGGGGTTGAAGCCCACGCGGTCGACGAGGAGCCGGTAGGCGCGGCTGGAGATTTCCACGCGGCGGTCGAAGGTGGTGGCCTGGCCCTGCTCGTCGAAGCACATCACGACCACGGCGGCGCCATAGCGCTTCACGTCGCGGGCGTGGCTGAGGAAGACTTCCTCGCCTTCCTTGAGCGAGATGGAGTTGACGATGCACTTGCCCTGCACGCACTCGAGTCCGCTCGTGATGACGTCCCACTTGGACGAGTCGATCATCACGGGCACGCGGGCTATGTCGGGCTCGGCGGCGATGGCGTTGAGGAAGTGTACCATCTCCTCTCGCGCCTCGAGCAGTCCGTCGTCCATGTTGACGTCGATGACGAGGGCGCCGTCAGCCACCTGCTTGCGGGCGATGCCGATGGCCTCGTCGTAGTTTTTCTCCTTGATGAGCCTGAGGAACTTGCGGCTGCCCGCCACGTTGCACCGCTCGCCCACGTTGACGAAGCGCACCTCGGGGGCGACGTCGAGCATGTCGAGTCCGCTGAGCCACATGGTGTCGGGCTTGGGCTGCGGCGTGTGGGGGCGCTTGCCCTCGACGAGGGCGGGATAGCGGGCGATGAACTCCTCGGTGGTTCCGCAGCATCCGCCGATGATGTTGACCAGTCCCTCGTCGACGAACTCTGCCATCAGGGGGGCCATGGTGTCGGCGGTCTGGTCATACTGTCCGAGCTCGTTGGGCAGTCCGGCGTTGGGATAGGCTGATATATAATAAGGTGCCTTGGCGGCGAGGTGCTCGAGGAAGGGCTTCATCTGGTCGGCGCCGAACGAGCAGTTGAGCCCGACGGAGAAGACGGGGTAGCTGCTGACGGAGGCGAGGAAGGCGTCGAGGGTCTGTCCGCTGAGGGTGCGCCCCGCCAGGTCGCTGACCGTGACGGAGAGCATGATGGGGAGGTCGACGCCGCGCTCGCGCATCACCTCGACGGCGGCGTCGATGGCCACCTTGCAGTTGAGCGTGTCGAAGATGGTCTCGATGAGCAGGGCGTCCACCCCACCCTCCACGAGGGCGTCTATCTGTTCGTGGTAGGCGCTGTAGAGGGTGTCGTAGTCGAGGTCGCGGAAGGCGGGATTGCTCACGTCGGGACTCATCGAGCAGGTCTTGTTGGTGGGTCCGACGCTGCCGCAGACGAAGCGTGGCTTGTCGGGCGTGCTGAACTCGTCGGCACACTGCCGGGCGAGCCTCGCCCCGGCAAGCGCCATCTCGCGGCTGAAATCCTCGAGGTGGTAGTCGGCCTGCGACACGCGCTGCGAGCTGAAGGTGTTGGTCTCGATGAGGTCGGCGCCCGCCCGCAGGTATTTGCGGTGGATGTCGGCGATCACGTCGGGACGGGTGATGCTGAGCACGTCGTTGTTGCCCTTCATCATGCCCGGCACCTTGGCGAAGCGGTATCCTCGGAAGTCGTGCTCCTCGAGTCCGTATTTCTGGATCATGGTACCCATGGCGCCGTCGAGCACCATGATGCGTTCTTTCACTATCTCTCTTATTGTCATCTACGGCTGCTTAAAAGTTCTTCATGGCACGGTCCATCTCCCGGCGGTCTTCCTTGGCCTTGAGCGTCTGCCGCTTGTCATATTCCTTCTTGCCCTTGGCGAGGGCGATGTCCATCTTGGCGCGGCCGTGGTTGTCGAGGAACACGAGGGTGGGCACGATCGTGTAGCCCACCTGCTTGGTGGCCTCCTGGAGCTTGCGTATCTCGCGCTTGTTGAGCAGCAGTTTGCGGTCGCGCTTGCTCTCGTGGTTGTTGTACGATCCGTAGAAATAGGGCGAGATGTTCATGCCCTTCACCCATATCTCGCCATTGTTGATGTAGCAGAAAGAGTCGACAAGCGAAGCCTTTCCCAAGCGGATAGACTTGATCTCGGTGCCGGTGAGCACGATGCCTGCCGTATAGGTGTCGACGAAGAAATACTCGAATGAAGCTTTCTTGTTGCGTATGTTGACGGAACTCTTCTTGCGGAGTTCCAGTTGTTCCTTGTTCATTGTCCTGATTTTTAGTCTTTTATCGTGGCGAACTGCTCGATGTGCTCGTCGATGTAATGGGCCACACGGTCGGTCCATTCCTCCTCGTTCTCCACGAAGCAGTCGTCGAAGTCGTCAAACTCCGCCATGCGCTCGAAGAGGGCCATAAACTCCTCGTCGGTGCAGTCGCGCTCTATCTCCTCGTGGTATTTGGAATAGAGCCGGTGCACCTTCTTGATGACGCGGGCCAGGTCGTCCAGGCCCCATTGTCTGACGGCCTTGCCAAAGGGATTCTTGAAGATGAAAGCGCCGTAGCCATTGTGGATGAGCTGCACGAATCCGCCGTCCATCACCTCTGTGCGGAGGATGTCGTAGGCGAGCAGTGTCACCTGGTCGGCATTGAGCTCGGGCAGGGTCTCGGCATTGAGTTCGCCGCCGATGGCGTCATAGATGGCGTCGACAAACGCCTTGACAAAGGCGTCGTTGCCCTCGGAGGCGGCAGCACGCAGCCGGCTGTCCTCGATAATAACTTCCTTCATAAAACGATTTATCAAAATTGCAATTTTCGCGTGCAAAGTTAAGAAAAAACAATGAGATACAAGCATTCTTCCCCTTTAAATCGTCTGTCGCCCCGTCAGCATGCATCATTTTGTGCCACTCCACACGCCCTCAGCCGTCTTCCGCCAGCCCTTTTTCCTCGTTGCAGACATATCCACAAGACCATCAAACACCCTCCTCAGAGAAGCGTCCAATGCCCTCAACGAATCGGTAGTCCGCCATTAACGAGTCGTTACTCTGCCATGAACAAGTCGTTTCTCCGCCATGAACAAGTCGTTTCTCCGCCATGAACAAGTCGTTTCTCTGCCAGTAACAAGTCGTTACTCCGCCATGAACAAGTCATTAGTCCGCCATTAACGAATCGTTACTCTGCCATTAACGAGGCTTTAGTCTGCCAATAGCGAAGCGGTTGGAAGAGGGCGAAACAGGGCCGTGACGGCGGGAAAGTGGAGGAAAATGCAGACTGACACAGAAAAAGAATACCTATTTCTTGGTATTTCTCAAAAGAAATATGTAATTTTGCAACACGAAAGATTGAGAACATTCATTATATTCACTAAATAAAAAACACCGAATATGATTTATTCAAAGGAAGTTGACAACATGTGCGTTGTCGCTAAAGGTCCAAACCACGGACCTGCTCCAATCCCTGAAGAGGGCAAATGGATTCAAGCAAAAGAGATCAAAGACATCTCCGGTTACACTCACGGTGTGGGTTGGTGTGCACCTCAGCAGGGTGCCTGCAAGCTCTCCCTCAACATCAAGGAGGGCGTGATCCAGGAGTGTCTCGTTGAGACCATCGGTTGTACAGGTATGACTCACTCAGCCGCCATGGCCAGTGAAATCCTCCCCGGCAAGACCATCCTCGAAGCCCTCAACACCGACCTCGTTTGCGACGCTATCAATACAGCTATGCGCGAGCTCTTCCTCCAGATTGTTTACGGACGTTCACAGAGCGCATTCTCTGAGAATGGTCTCGTTATCGGTGCTGGTCTCGAGGACCTCGGCAAGGGTCTCCGCAGCCAGACAGGTACTCTCTACGGCACAGTGGCCAAGGGTACTCGCTATCTCGAACTGACTGAAGGCTACATCACCAAGATGTTCCTCGACAAGGACAACCTGGTTTGCGGTTACGAGTATGTACACCTCGGCAAGATGATGGAAGCCATCAAGAACGGTATGGACGCCAACGAGGCAGTGAAGAAGTTCACAGGCCGCTACGGTCGCACCACAGCCGAGCAGGGAATTGTTAAATCTATTGATCCACGTAAAGAATAATAAGGAGAAACAAAATGATTAGAAAAGTTCAATTCGAAAGCGAAGAGCGTCGTATGAAGCAAGTTCTCGCCGCTCTGAATGAGAATGGTATCAAGTCTATCGAAGAGGCTAATCAGATCTGCGAGGACGCAGGTGTTGATCCTTATCAGATGTGTGAGGACACTCAGCGTATCTGCTTCGAGAACGCTAAGTGGGCTTACGTTGTAGGTGCTGCCATCGCCATCAAGAAGGGCGTGAAGACTGCCGCTGACGCTGCCGAGGCTATCGGCATCGGTCTGCAGAGCTTCTGCATCCCCGGTTCCGTGGCAGACGACCGTAAGGTGGGTCTGGGTCACGGCAACCTCGCTGCCCGTCTGCTCCGCGAGGAGACAGAGTGCTTCGCATTCCTCGCCGGCCACGAGTCATTCGCAGCTGCCGAGGGTGCCATCAAGATTGCCGAGATGGCCAACAAGGTGCGCAAAAAGCCTCTCCGCGTGATCCTCAACGGTCTTGGCAAGGACGCTGCCCAGATCATCAGCCGTGTCAATGGCTTCACCTATGTGAAGACCAAGTTTGACTACTATACAGGCGAGCTGAAGGTTGTAGAGGAGATTCCTTACTCAGACGGTCCACGCGCTAAGGTGAAGTGCTACGGCGCTGACGACGTGCGCGAGGGTGTGGCTATCCTCTGGAAAGAGAACGTGGACGTGTCCATCACGGGTAACTCTACCAACCCGACACGTTTCCAGCACCCAGTGGCTGGTACCTACAAGAAGGAGCGTGTGCTTGCCGGCAAGCCATACTTCTCAGTAGCTTCCGGTGGTGGTACAGGTCGTACACTCCACCCAGACAACATGGCTGCAGGTCCTGCTTCTTACGGTATGACCGACACCATGGGCCGTATGCACTCTGACGCTCAGTTCGCAGGTTCTTCTTCAGTTCCTGCCCACGTAGAGATGATGGGCTTCCTCGGCATGGGTAACAACCCGATGGTAGGTGCTACTGTAGCTATCGCCGTGGCTGTAGACCTCGCTCTGAACAAGAAGTAATCGCTTAGCTTAACACAAGCATTACATTTCCATACTCTTTTTCCTCCATAACCCGACTCGTGGTTATGGAGGATTTTTTGTTGGGGGAAAGGGAGAATCCGATGTGTGGAATCAAGTAAAGACACGCTTGCAAGGCACGATTTTTCCGCTTTCACTTGAAGATGTCAGCAAAAAGCTATATATTTGCATGCAAATAAAAATATCGGCAATGAAAGAACGGTCACAAGATTTCGACCGCCTCGCCTTTACGGTATTGGCCATAGAGGCTTCGGCACAGAAGATGAACATCCCGCCATCGGAGATGAGACGGCGGCTGGAGAAAGTGGGACTCATCAAGAGTCTCATCCAAAACTGCTACGAGACCTTGCACACAGAGAGTCGTGAGGCCGTGGCAAACGATGTGGTGGAGGCTCTCAAAAATTGGGAAAAGGAGGCATAATGGAAAAGCGGACGCTCTATCACGGATCAAATGTCGTCGTGAAACAGCCCTTGGTCAGCATCGGAAGAAAAGACTTGGATTTCGGTCCAGGCTTTTATCTTACGCCCTTGTTTGAACAAGCCTCACAATGGGCCACTCGCATCAAGATCATCAGACGAGCCGAACAAGCTGTCGTGAACACCTATACCTATTCTCCTCCAGATGGATATCATGTCAAGCGTTTTGATGCTTATGACAAGGAATGGCTTGATTTCATTGTCGACAGCAGGGCAGGAAAGCGACCTTGGGCAGGGTTCGACGTCATCGAGGGTGGCGTGGCTGACGACCGGGTCATCGATGCCGTGGAAGCCTATATCAACGGGTATGCTGACGTGGAACACACCTTACGACAATTGGTTTACCACAAGCCCAATTATCAGATTTGCATATTGAACCAAGAGATTGCCGACAAGTGTTTGCAATTCCAATCGTATGAAAGGATATAGTTATGTTAGACTTTTTATTGTGGAACAAGATAGCGCGAATCATCGCACAATTGGCAGACGACCTGCACATTTCCACCGACAGGGCATTGCAGATCTTCTACGACTCTGATGTATGCCAAATGCTTCACAACAAGGAACTTGGACTGTATCTAATGAGCGACACCTATAT
>JBNMIE010000094.1:0-9267 GCA_050873125.1 Prevotella sp. | reverse complement strand
CCTCTAATTATACTATATATGACCAGGCGGATTCGCGCTCCTTGGTGAAAAACATCATCAAGGAGCAAGGACTTGACGACAAGAAATACAAACCCGCCACGGTGCAGGGAAGAATCTCGATGGCCAAGAACCACTTGATTTCTCCCCAGGATTATGCCGTGGACAGAAGTGCGCAGGAGCGTGACTTTGAACAGAAAATGCCTGACGTGGTCAATGTCTACCAGGCCTACAACGAGCGCTTACGCAAGGCAAACGCGATGGATTTTGACGATCTTCTCGTCTACACCTATGAACTTTTCAGAGACCATCCGGAGATCCGCGCCCACTATGCCGACAGGTTTGCCTATGTGCTTGTGGACGAGTATCAGGACACCAACTATGTGCAGCAACAGATTGTGTGGCAACTCACCAAGGAGAAACAAAAGGTGTGTGTGGTCGGCGATGATGCGCAAAGCATCTATGGCTTCCGTGGAGCCAACATCGACAATATCCTCAACTTCCAACAACTCTATTCCGACACAAAACTTTTCAAGCTGGAGCGCAACTATCGGTCGACGCAACGGATTGTAGAGGCTGCCAACAGCCTGATCTCGCACAACCGCCGCCAAATCCCTAAAGAGTCGTTCAGCGAGAATGCCGAGGGGGACAAAATCCAGCTCAAACCCTCCTACAGCGACAAGGAAGAGGCGCAGATTGTGTGCAAGAACATTCTGAACATCAAGCGAAAGGAGAATGGAAAATATAGCGACTTCGCCATTCTTTATCGCACCAATGCCCAAAGCCGCAGCTTTGAGGAAGCATTCAGAAAGCAAGGACTGCCTTACCGCATCTATGGCGGACTGAGCTTCTTCCAAAGAAAGGAGGTGAAAGATGTCATCGCCTATTTCCGCTTGGTGGCGAATCCCAATGACGAGGAGGCCTTTCGTCGGGTCATCAATTATCCTGCCCGAGGGATAGGTAATACCACCATGCAGAAAATCACGGCCGCCGCACAGGCTTCCGGAGAAAGTTTGTGGGCCGTTATCTGCAACCCCTTGAGCCATGGGCTTGTTTTGAAGGGGGCTACATTGAATAAGGTGCAAGGGTTTCGAGATATGATCAACTCGTTCATAGAACGTCTGACCGTGTCCGACGCTTTTGAACTGGGCCGTGACATCATCAAGCAAAGCGGCATCTATGCTGACCTTTATTCCGATTCTTCACCCGAGGGTCAAGCCCGTCTGGAAAACCTGGAAGAACTTCTAAGTGGTGTGCAGGACTTTGTGGAAGGGCGCAAGGAAGAGGACAGGGGCAATGCCATCTACCTGTATGACTATCTGCAAGAGGTGTCGCTGATTTCCGATCTCGACAGTGAGGAGGGCGATGACGACGACAGAGTCACGCTGATGACGGTGCACAGCGCCAAGGGATTGGAATTCCCCACGGTCTTTGTGGTCGGCATGGAAGAGAATATCTTCCCGAGCCAGATGTCGTTGGAGACACCGCGCGGATTGGAAGAGGAGCGCCGTCTGTTCTATGTCGCAATTACGCGGGCCGAGCGCCACTGCATTTTGACCTATGCGAAAAACCGTTTCCGCTATGGCAGGATGGAGTGTGACCGCCCCAGCCGGTTTCTTTCCGAAATCGATTCCCGCCTGATGGCGGTGGACAATTATGGCTCGTTGGGAATGGGGTGGAGCAGTGGTTCTTCCTCCCAATCCCCGTGGTCAAGTACAGAAGGAAACTTCTATGGCTCGTCCGACCGCTATCAGAACAGCCGTCCCGTGGCCTCGCAGTTTCGGGCGGACCCCAAACCGAAAATCACCACATCCCAACGTCCAGCATCCTCTGTTGGTTCTTTTTCGGAAAACCATAAGCGGCAGTTGGAGCAGAGCGGGGCGAATTTGCGGAAGGTCAGCAGCGCGATGAGCACAGTGAGCCGTGGCGGTAGCGATAATGGGGCTATTTCGGTGGGAAACATCATCGAACACCAGCGTTTTGGCGTAGGTGAGGTGATAGCTGTTGAGGGGACAGGAGAAAACGCCAAGGCAACCGTCCATTTCCAAAATGCGGGAACCAAACAACTGCTCTTGAAATTCGCTCGCTACAACATTGTCAAGTGAGTGACAAAACATGGGAAGAAATCTCATGAAAATGAGAAAGATACGAGTGAAATAATAAAAAAACTTAAAACAATACATTTGCTTGGGGTATATTTTGCAGAATCCGGAAAAGTTTGTAATTTTGCACCCTGTTTGGAATAAGTATCAAAAAACGAAAACAAAAAATTTAGATAGAAATGTCGAAAATTTGTCAGATTACGGGAAAAAAGGCTCAGATGGGCAACAATGTTTCCCACTCAAAACATCGTACAAAGCGTAGCTTTGACGTGAATCTGTTCAGCAAGAAGTTCTTCTATGTAGAGGAAGGCTGCTGGATCAGCTTGAAGATTAGTGCCGCAGGATTGCGTCTCATCAACAAAGTGGGTCTTGACGCTGCTCTTAAGCAGGCCGTAAACAAGGGCTACTGTGAATGGAAAGACATTAAAGTAATAGGAGAATAATAACCATGGCAAAGAAAGCAACAGGCAATAGAGTTCAGGTTATTCTCGAATGCACCGAGATGAAGAATAGTGGTCTGCCTGGCACAAGCCGTTACGTGACCACAAAGAATCGTAAGAACACTCCAGATCGTATGGAGTTGATGAAGTACAACCCAATCCTTAAGAAGATGACTCTTCACAAGGAGATTAAGTAATAATATAGACTATGGCAAAGAAAGCGGTCGCTACCCTCCACGAAGGTTCTACGGATGGTCGCGCTTACACAAAAGTTATCAAGATGGTAAAGAGTCCTAAGACTGGTGCTTACATTTTTGATGAGCGCATGGTGCCTAATGAGGCTGTAAAGGACTTCTTCAAATAAGAAAGTGTTTTTTATACATAATCAAGAGGAGACGCATTTTATGTGTCTCCTCTTTTTTATTTAGACCGCCTTCTTGCGTAGCCGTCGCTCCCTTCCGCTCTAAATTACACCTATTTATAAAATAAAGAGGCTTTTATTTTGATTTGTCTCTTATTTGCACTAACTTTGCATAAGTTAGGCTGCACTCGGCAAATTGAAAATAAATTTTCTTTGCGCTCGCTTGCACTAACTTTGCATAAGTTAGGCTGCGCTCGGCAAATTGAAAATGAATTTTCTTTGCGCTCGCTTGCACTATTCTTGCATAAGATGGGCGGGCAGTTTTGCTGAAATATGCATGCTTGCATAGCTGATGAAGTCTCTCTCGGATGGGCAAGGTCGCTTGATTTGAGAAAAAGGACGGCATTGGCATTTTATTAATCTCAAAATAGAAAATTAGAATGGGACTATTTGGACTTTTTAAAGGTAAAAAGGAAACACTGGACAAAGGGTTGGAGAAGACAAAACAGAGCGTTTTCTCTAAATTAACACGCGCTATCGCCGGCAAATCGAAGGTTGACGATGATGTGCTCGACAATCTTGAAGAGGTGCTGATTACATCGGATGTCGGTGTGGAGACCACACTGAAGATTATCAAGCGCATTGAGGAGCGGGTGGCCCGAGACAAATATGTGTCCACTTCAGAGTTGAATTCTATTTTGAGGGACGAGATTGCCAGTCTGCTCGCCGAGAACAACAGTAGCGATAACGACCAGTGGGACTTGCCGACAGACCATAAACCCTATGTCATTTTGGTAGTTGGCGTGAACGGCGTTGGCAAGACAACGACAATCGGAAAGCTTGCCTACCAATTCAAGAAAGCCGGAAAGAAAGTCTATCTTGGTGCTGCGGACACCTTCCGTGCGGCTGCCGTTGAGCAGATTTGCATCTGGGGTGACCGTGTTGGCGTGCCGGTCATCAAGCAGCAGATGGGGTCTGACCCCGCCTCTGTCGCCTTTGACACGCTGAGTTCTGCCAAGGCGAACGGCGCGGACGTGGTCATCATCGACACGGCCGGACGATTGCACAACAAGGTGGGCTTGATGAATGAGCTGAAGAAGATCAAGGACGTCATGAAGAAAGTTCTCCCCGAGGCTCCAGACGAAGTGCTGCTCGTGCTTGACGGATCTACCGGACAAAACGCCTTCGAGCAGGCTAAACAGTTCTCCGCCGTGACACAAATCACAAGCTTGGCCATCACCAAGTTGGACGGAACAGCCAAGGGCGGTGTGGTAATCGGCATCTCGGACCAGTTGAAAGTGCCCGTGAAGTATATCGGCCTGGGCGAGGGAATGGAAGACCTCCAGCTCTTCAACAGAAAAGAATTTGTGGACTCATTATTTGACTTGAACAAGTGAAGAAAAACCAGATAGATTTTGTGACGATGGGGTGCTCAAAGAATCTCGTCGACAGTGAACTTTTAATGCGTAAGTTTGAAGCCATTGGCTATCATTGTGTGCACGACAGTCGCCGCCCCGAAGGCGAGATTGCTGTCATCAACACCTGCGGCTTCATCGAGGATGCCAAGCAGGAGAGCATAGATACCATCCTGGAGTTTGTGCAGGCCAAGGAAGAGGGCCGTCTGAAAAAGCTTTTTGTGATGGGCTGCCTTTCGCAGCGCTACCGCAAGGAACTCCAGGAGGAGATTCCCCAGGTGGACAAATATTACGGCAAGTTCGACTATAAGCAGCTCATCTCCGACTTGGGCCAGGTGGACAATCATTCGTGCGATGGCCAACGCCACCTTACGACTCCCCACCATTATGCCTACATCAAGATCAGCGAGGGCTGCGACCGCCATTGCGCCTATTGCGCCATCCCCATCATCACGGGCAAGCACCAGAGCCGTCCCATGGACGAGATTTTAGACGAAGTGCGGCAGTTGGTTGCTGACGGAGTGAAGGAGTTCCAGGTCATCGCCCAGGAACTGACCTATTATGGCGTTGACTTGGACGGCCATCGCCATATAGCGGAATTGATCAGCAAGATGGCCGACATCAAGGGCGTGAGATGGATCCGTCTGCACTACGCCTATCCCAACCAGTTTCCGATGGAACTGCTCGACGTGATGCGGGAGAAGCCGAATGTCTGCAAATATCTTGATATCGCCCTGCAGCATATTTCCGACCATATGCTCAGCCGTATGCACCGGAATACAACTAAGCAGGAAACCATGCGGTTGATAGAAGAAATGCGCGCCAAAGTGCCCGGCATTCATATCCGCACGACGCTCATGGTGGGATTCCCAGGAGAGACCGAGCAGGATTTCGAGGAACTCAAGGAGTTTGTCCGCTGGGCAAAGTTCGAGCGGATGGGGGCCTTCAAGTATTCTGAAGAAGAGGGCACCTACAGTGCGGAACACTACGAGGACGATGTGCCCGAGCAGGTGAAGGAGAGAAGGCTGGACGAACTGATGGCTATTCAGCAGGAAATCAGTGCCGAGGTGGAAGCCCGGAAGGTGGGACAGACCCTCACCGTGGTCATCGACCGCAAGGAAGGCGACTATTACATCGGCCGCACGGAATATTGCAGTCCTGAAGTAGACCCCGAGGTGCTCATCCCTGTGGGTGGGCGTCAACTCCGCGTGGGCAGGTTCTATCAGGTGAAAATCACCTCTAGCGAAGAGTTTGACCTCTACGGAGAAGTAGTGAAGTAATCTATCGGTGAAACATGAACAACAAAGAATTTATAGCAGAATTGGCACGGCGTACTGGGTATACTTGTGAGGACACGCAGAAACTCGTCAACACGGTAGTTGACGCGATGAGCGATGAATTGCAGGACGGCAATACGCTGGGTATATCCGGCTTCGGCGCTTTTGAGGTGAAGAAACGCTTGGAGCGCATTGTCGTCAATCCTTCCACAGGACAGCGCATGCTTGTTCCGCCCAAATTGATTTTGAATTTCAAGCCAGTAGCTTCCGTGAAGGAGCGCATCAAGAAGGGAGGAAATGCCGATGTCTAAATTGGGAATGCAAGACTTGGCCACGGTTTTGTCGCAGAAGAGAGGACTGACCAAGGCACAAGCCGAAGACTTTGTCAGCAGCATGTTTGATGTGGTCAACTATGGACTCGACACGGAGAGACTGGTGAAGGTCAAGGGCTTGGGCACGTTCAAGGTGACCAACGTCAAAGACCGGGAAAGCATTAATGTCAATACGGGCGAAAGAGTGGTCATCAGCGGACACGGAAAGATCAGCTTCACTCCAGAGGCAGTGCTTCGCGAGATGGTCAACAAGCCCTTCAGCCAGTTCGAGACAGTGGTGCTGAACGAGGGTGTCGATTTCTCGCAGATAGACAACGCCGCCGACCTTTCAGCGGAAGCGTCGGACGATGAAATCGTGGGACACTCAGAGGCCCCTTCCGTGGAAGGCGAGGCTTCTGTTGCCAAGGACGAGACTACTCAGGAGAAACCAACATCTTCAAACACGCAAGATGCGGTTTCCGTCGCCAAAGATGCCGGTTCCGCTCCCGTAGCAGAGAAATCAACGTCAGAAATGACAGACAATCATGAGGCCCAAGACACTGAGGCAGAATCTTCTTTGGAAGACGCCACCATTGTCTCTGCAGACGTGAAAGCGCCGGCAGTAGATGCTGCGGAAGAAAAAATGTCTGTCATCGCCTCTGCGGACGGGGAAGAAACTGTTGCGGGTGGAGAAGCGCAGAATGACGCCTCTACAGAAGAGGGAACAGCCGCTGTGGTCGGAGAAAAGGATGGCGAATCGTTGAATCCGGAAGCCGTGCGAGTGGATTCCCGTCCCGAACGGTCGACAGCGGAAGACTCCGAGCTGGTGGCAGAGCGTGAGACCGAGGAGGAAGAGACTGCGGACGATGAAAGCGCCCACAAGTCTTCAAGCGTGTGGAAGCCTATATTAATAGGTGGAGTGTTCCTCTTGCTGGCGGCCATTGCCGGTTTCATAGGTTATTATTTGGGCACCCGCTCCTCGTCTTCTGATTCTTTGAAGAACCAATCTTCAGTAGCAGCCCCGGCTCTGAAGCCCATTCGGAAACCTGTCAAGAAAATCGTGAAAGCTTCTCGTCCCGATACGGTGGCAAATGTCAAGAATGTTGGAGTTTCTACAACTGCAGAGACGGATGTGAAGAATAAGCCCGAGAAAATAGAGGAAAAGCCAACTAAGACTCCGGAAAAGACTGAGAAAAAGACGGAAAAATCTGCAGAATCAGCGTCTTCCATCGCTTCCAAATACGACCAAATGGACGTTAGAGTTCGCACGGGAGCGTATGCAATAGTCGGTGTGAATCAGATAGTTACGGTCAAGAAGGGCGAGACGCTGAAATCTATTTCCGATAGATATCTGGGCACGGGCATGGATTGCTATGTCGAGGTGCTGAACGGCAAGCACAGTGTGTCAGCAGGAGAGAGGCTAAGCATACCGAAACTGCAACTGAAAAAAAGACTGAAGAAATAATTATTTGAAATAATTACAAAAATGTTTGGTCGTTCAGAATACTATTATTATCTTTGCACACAGAAAACAAAAAGAGAATGAAGAACAGAATCAACGCAGAAGAAATCTTGCGGTCTCATGGAGTTCAACCCTCCAAGCCGCGATTGGCTATATGCGAATACATCATGACACATCACACTCACCCGACAGTCGAGGATGTCTATAAAGGACTTTGTCCGCAAATACCGAGTTTGAGTCTGACGACAGTGTATAATACCCTTCGTCTCTTTTCCGAGCATGATGTGGCGCAGATGATCACCATCGACGACCACAAAGTTTGCTACGACGGCAACACCACGCCCCATGTCCACTTCTTTTGTAAGCGTTGTGGACGGATTATCGACCTCTTCGAAGAGCCAGTACCGATGGTCGAGAGGAATAGACAGATTGGTGGAAACGTCATCACGGAAGCGCAACTTTACTACAAAGGTATCTGTTCGCAGTGCCTGAAACAGAATAATAGTATTAATTAAACACACAAAAACATTATGAAGAAGAAATTTATTTGCACAGTTTGTGGTTACATCTATGAGGGAACTGAAGCTCCCGAGAAGTGTCCAATTTGTAAGGCTCCTGCCAGCAAGTTCAAGGAAGTGGACGATGTTGACACCGACGCTACTTTCGCTACAGCCCACATCCTCGGCATCGCTAAGAAGGAAGGCGCCAACGAGGAAATGATCAAGGACCTCAATGCTCACTTCCAGGGTGAGTGCGGCGAGGTAGGTATGTATCTTGCCATGAGCCGCCAGGCTGACCGCGAAGGCTATCCTGAAGTGGCAGAGGCTTTCAAGCGCTACGCTTTTGAGGAGGCTGAGCACGCAAGCAAGTTTGCTGAGCTCCTGGGTGATGTTCTCGGTGACACCAAGAGCAACCTTGAGGCACGTATCGCTGCCGAGAAGGGTGCCTGCGAGGACAAGTTCCGTATTGCCAAGAATGCAAAAGCTGCCAATATGGACGCTACTCACGACACAGTACATGAGATGGCAAAGGACGAGGCTCGTCACTGCGCAGGTTTCATGGGTCTCTACAAGAGATATTTCAAGTAAGATCATGAAGGGACAGTTGCCCCTGTCCCCTTAGGTTTTTAAAGTCAAGGTCCAAAGCCAACGTGCCGTTATAGGCATGCTGCCTTTGGACCTTTTTGTTTTGGATGGTATTCTTAGAAGTTACAGAGGCTGACTGTATAGGATAGAACCACAACCAGTTTTAAGTAGTGAGCTGAAAGTCTGCCAAGCCGCATGGTAAACAAAAAACATCGAATTTTTCCTTGGTAGCTTCAGAAGAAATGCTTAATTTCGCAGCAAAGATGGATTCAGCTTTATCAAAAAAGCAAGTCAAGGTTCCTGTATATCCAGTGACGAGGTTGACTACTATTGTAGCATGATTGTTCAAGTTGTGTCTATTAAAGCAGTACCAATTCGGAAAAAGTGTCTACTATTATCGTTTGATAAAGCCATTCTGTCGTGGTTCCAAGCCGTGGGCATCGGTTGCCCACCGCCTGGGCATTCATTGCCCACGGCTTGTGCAACGAATGCCCAAACTTTGTTCAATAGTTTGGGCAAATGAGAATAAGAGGCATATAGATAAATACACAAAAAAGAATATTATGGGAAAGTTGACATTTACAGTAAACGGGGTGGAGATGGACGAGCCAACCTATATGGAATATCTTCATAAGGTGAATACTGAACGTTGTCGAAGATACCAAGAGCTATTGAAATTTATTGCTGTCCGCTAAAACTTAAAACAGCATAACTTTCCTATCCGCAATGCCCGCAAATAGGCGTTGCGGATATTTTTTGAAAAAAGTAAGCCCCCCTTAGCCAAACAAAGAAGGTTCCGGTGGTGCCTTTTTCGCCT
>JBNMIE010000093.1:0-9331 GCA_050873125.1 Prevotella sp. | reverse complement strand
TAAAGAGAAGATTTTCATAACTGCATGAGGGTCATTCGTTGTAACGGCGAATGACCCTCACTTTATTTACATGCTGAGCAATAGGAAGATTTACTCAGGATCGACATCATAATACATCACCAAAGCTCCATATCGGGAATCCTTTAGCATGTCTGTCTGTGCCTTGCGTAGATATTGCTTGGCAAGGTTCAAGTCAAGTCCGTTCTCCAATTTCAGCATCACCTTCCGAATATTCATCGTCATCACTTTGGCTACAGAAGGCTTGTCGGGACCAAGCACACGCGTGCCAAACCATTGGCGCAAACGACTGGCCAATTCTATGCTGGCTGTTTCCACCACGTTCTCATGGCGATGTTTCAAATAGACATAGACCAAATGATAGAATGGTGGGTAGTGGAAAGCGCGACGCTCCTCCAACAAGTCATGATAAAAAGCGGCATAGTCATTGTGCACCACTTGGCGTATCACTGGAAGTTCCGGACTGCGCGTTTGGAGTATGACCAAGCCTCGTTTTCCCTTTCGACCTGCACGACCACTCACCTGCGACATCATCATGAAGGCATGCTCATAAGCCCGGAAATCCGGGAAATTGAGCATTGTGTCCGCATTCAAGATACCCACAACCCTCACCTTGTCAAAGTCAAGTCCTTTGCTGATCATCTGGGTTCCAATTAGCAGATTGGTCCGACCAGCAGAGAAATCCTCTATAATCCGCTCGTAAGCTGAACGAGTGCGAGTCGTGTCGAGATCCATTCGGGCGACACGGGTCTCAGGAAACAGTTCACGAATTTGCTCTTCTATCTTTTCTGTACCATATCCCCTTCCCTGCAATTCGGTGCTGCCGCAGTTCGGGCACACTTGGGGAATGGGATAGGTGTAACCACAATAGTGGCAAGTGAGTTGATGGGTGGTGCGATGAAGCGTCAAGCTGACATCGCAGTTCTTGCATTTGGGTACCCAACCGCAGATTCTACACTCTATCATTGGCGCAAAGCCACGACGGTTTTGGAAGAGTATCACTTGCTCTCCAGCATCCAACGTTTCTCGAATATACTTCAAGAGAGGAAGCGAGAATGGACCATTCATCAATTTCCGGCGGCGCATATCTTGAATGTCTACGACTTGTATTTCGGGCAATTGGATATCCTTGTATCGGGTAGTCATCCTCACCAGTCCATACTTGCCACACTGGGTGTTGTAATAGGTCTCCATGGAAGGGGTTGCCGTGCCGAGCAGTGTCTTGGCTCCCAACATCCGTGCCAAGACAATGGCGGCAGAACGTGCATGGTAACGAGGCGCCGGATCTTGCTGTTTATAGGAGGTTTCATGCTCCTCGTCGACAATCACAAGTCCAAGGCGTTGGAAAGGAAGGAAGAGGGAAGAACGGGCTCCAAGAATGATGTCATAGGGTGCATCGGAAGTTTGTTTGAGCCACAATTCTGCCCGTTCAGCATCGCTATACTTACTATGGTAGATGGCCATCCGATTGCCGAAAACACGTTGCAAGCGAGTGGTAATCTGTACAGTCAAGGCGATTTCAGGCAGGAGGTAGAGCACTTGTTTATGCTCTTGCAATGCCTGTTCTATGAGATGTATATAAACTTCGGTCTTACCACTTGACGTAACGCCATGAAGAAGCACTACATCGTGTTTCAGAAAATTGAACTGAATCTGGTTATAGGCCTCTTGCTGGGCGGAGTTGAGCGTGTGTACAGCTTCCAAATGCGGTTCGCCCTCCACATTCAATCGTCCTACTTCTTTCTTGTATGCAGTAAGTATTTTCCTGTCCAACAAGGCTTTCACAATAGGAAGAGTGGCATGACTTTCATTCAGCAGCTCTTCTCGTGTGATTTCTTGAATGTCCTGTGTCGGAGTGTTTCCTTCCAATGAATTCCAATGAGACAGTCGCAAGTAGGTCTCCAACACGCGTTTTTGCTTCACCGCCCTGCCAAGCATACCCATAGCAATGTGAAGGGACAACTCGCTGCGGAATTTTTCGGACAACGTGACATAGAGTTCCATTTTTGGTCTATAGCCTTCCTCTTCTTTCAAAGCGGCAGGAAGAGCAGCCTTGAAAACATCCCCAAGGGACGACATATAGTAGGTGGAAATCCATTTCCACAAGTCATATTGGGTGGGAAGAAGAATGGGACGCTTATCGAGAACCGCCGTAATCTCTTTGTATTTGAAGTCGGGTTCAACATCATGCACCTTGATTGCCACACCCACATAAGACTTGCTCTTGCCAAATGGCACAGACACACGCACACCGAAACACACATCGGATTCGAGTTTCTCCGGAATGGCATAGGTGAATAGGCCGTCGAGCGGCAAGGGAAGGATAATGTCTACAAACTTCATAACAATGCAAAAGTAAGAAAAAAAAGGCAGATGCACAAAAGTTTGTGCACCTGCCTTATATCGTTAGCGTCGGATTCGCCTAGAAATAGTATGCCAAAGCTATCTGCCAAGCATTGAAACGGCCCCGACTTGTCTTGTCATTCGACACGGCATCCTGGATATTTTTCCAAGAAGCGTCACCGGTCTTGCCACAAGCGATGTTGTAATTGGCAGACACCTGAAGATGCTTCAACAAGGTGACACCAGCACCGACATTGACACTGAAGTTGGAATTCTTGAGTGTCCATGTATTGCCTTCGCCAAGTTCTTTATCCTTGTCACCTACATTGAATCCGAACTGCGGACCAGCAAAGAGAAAGATGTTGGCAAGGCTTCCCAAGCCCCATCCGTAGCGCAAGTTGATAGGCACATTGATAGCCTGTGCCTTGACGGTGGCTCCTGTTTCTACTCCGCCGACTTTTACCTTAGCCTCACGTTGGTCGTAGAGAGCAGAGGCATCGATGCCCAAGCCGACAACAGGCAACTGCACCTTGAGCGTAGGGCCGATAAAGAAACCGGTACGGTTGGATGCGTCAAACACTTCATTGTTGAACGACATGCTGGTCACATTGACACCGCCCTTGAGTCCGAACTTGATCTGGGCACTGGCAGGAGCGGCTATACACAAGGCTACCGCCAACATGACGATTGATAAAATCTTTTTCATACCTATAATTTTGATTGTTGATTAGTGGCGTTGACGACGCACAGACACGCGTGCTGGTGATGCTGCAGACGACATGCCGCCACTGGTCTTGCGGGGCTTCACGGTCTTGCCTGCGGATGATGAGTTTCCTGCCCGGCGATTGGTTCTCACTTTCTTGCCTTTCACCTTCTGCTGGCTTTGTGCAATGCTGTCGAGCGAGTCTTTCTTGGCACGATCACCAAAGATATTCTTCTCAAAAGCCACCAACTCATTCTCTATCTTCCGTTGTTCCTTAGCCAAAGCCGAATCATTCGGACAATATTGCGCCAAAGTTCTTCCGAGCATATTGGTGGTCTTATAGATTTTGCCTTGGTAGAGGTTCATCGTGAAGAAGTCGTCAATACTCATCGTGGCGGCATTGTTCAAGTTGCTCGTCATGATGACCTGCTTGCTCAAGAATGGGGCGACATCATCGTATTTCACCCAGAAGAGCGGATACTTTTGAACGCCATCGCCAAAATCATCCTCGCGGCTCATTACTGGGCAGAGAGCTATAACCTTGCGATGAAAAGTGGATGTGGCCTGATCATAGTAGGCACTTTCCTTCAGATAATACCCTTTCACCTCTCGGGAAGGAATATCACTATTGTCGATATGCACACGGCCATTCACACGTTCATAGAAAATGTGATAGTTGTCCAAGAATGCCTTGGGTTTCACAACAGCCGAATCACTGAACACCTCATTACCGTCCAGACGATACTCATAAGCCTTGATATTGCCCGTAAGCATCAACTTGAACAGATAAGTGAAGAGATTCATCTGTGAACCTATGGGTTCTACAGGATAATAGAGTCCAGCATTGGCATCGTTGTTGAGGTCAAGTTCACGGTAAATGTCACGTCGCCACACCACATCCTCAGACATGGGAGCCATTGTGGGGAACGACAGCAGTTGCCGTTGGGTGATGTTGTTCACATTCGATTTTGTCTGGCGTTGCGCATTACGAAGCGCTTGTGGCTGTGCACAAACGGCGGTGGCCAAAGCGGAGACAAATATGATAAACAGTATTCTTTTCATGTTGACTGAATATTGACTTTCTTGTTATTTCACGATAACCTCCATTGAAGCTGGCAGGTTGCGGGTGATTCCGTCAGGTCCTACAGCTTTCACTCTGGAGATATAAAAACGTTTGTTCCGCGACAACTTGCGGAAAGCGTCACGTTGGCGGTCGGAGAATGCCGACCCTGCAGATGCCATCGGCACAGCATTACCCATATTGTCAAAGAAGACAGTTTCAAAGCTCAGCACCTTGAACTCGATGTCGAGCAATCCGTCATCAATGGCAGCCTTGATGCCACCCGCCTGCATCAATGAGGCCTTCGCCATGCCTCCACCACGGAAGCGGTTGGTGCCCAAAGCAATATATGCGGTGGGATCAGGCAGTTTACGCACATGGAAAGTGAATGGAGGCAAAGTGCGAGTCTGTCCCTTGTCTCGTGCGGTCACATGGATGGTCACATCCTGACCCACAGAAGAAGGCACTGCGATAAAGTGTCCATTTCCCTTCGAGGAGAAAGAGCCACCGGACATGGTCGCTGACACGGCGTTGGCCGGCACGCCGGGAACACTGATGCTGATAGGATTCTGGTAACCGGCATAGAGCACATTCATCATGTCCGCAGCCACTGTTGCCGTATTGGGGGCAGGAATGACTGTATATTTTTGCAGGAAGTTGCGGCGAAGCACATCTCCCTTGGCATTCCGCATCAGGATATAACCGCCGAACTGATGGTCTCCCACACCTCCGGCTGTAAAGGAATAGTGTCCGTTTCTGGAGTTGACACGTACGCCATTGACATAAATCTCCGGCTGTTGTGTCGTATCCACTGCCGCCATCACGATGTTGGCATTGAAAAGTTCTCCCGGATAGAGTGTGGTCTTTTCCGGAATGACAAATGCGTCCAACTTGTTCACTCGGATGTCTTTCATGTCGATATTCGACACCAAAGTATGGAGAACCTCGCCCTCCGCATACCGCACATCACTCTGCAACTTGGACAACAAGGTGACAGCAGCTGCTACAGGCATGTCCTCAAACATATACTCCTGCCAGTTCTTGCCCATCGCATGGGCTCCTTTCGGTATTGATGTGGAAAGATTGCTGGCGATAATCGAGCGCTGTCGGGCATCACTCACCATAGTAAGAATCCGCTCACGATAAGCGTTGATGGCCTTGAACAAGCGTTTCCCCTGTCCGGTTCCCGGTGCAAGCATCACATGGCTTGCCGCCTCCAGATTGTCCTTGTTCTCTATCTGATGCACGTTCCCCTCTTTCCCGTCAGCCTCTCTCACGATTTTCTCTTTCAAGGCTTGGGCGAAATCATAGAGTGAATCGCTCATTCTTTTCACCTCTGTAGCCTTGTCAAACCAGGCCTTCACCTTCTCGGGGTTTGATTGCATCTGAGAAGCGAAGTCTCCGTAAAGAGATTCATTTTCCTTTGACGAGTTTGCCGTCGTGCGGTTAAGACTTTCCTCCACAATAGAGAAGCCATTGAGCACCTCTGTCGAGATGTTCAATGCCAACATAGCCATGAGGACGACATACATCAAGTTGATCATCTTCTGGCGTGGAGATACTGGTCTTTTCTTTATTGCCATGATTTATTCTTGTCTTTTTACTCTTGTGTTTGTGGCTGAACTGGAGCTGCAGCACGCATGTTGACAGTCATTGCCTCAATCATTCGTGTATAGATGCTGTTGAGTTGTTCTATCTGCTGTGCCATCTTGCGGCTCTGCTCGTTGATTTGGTCAATGGTTCCGATTTGGGCGCTGGCGCCTTTCAGTTGCATTTCATAGACCTTGCAGATACCTGTCAAGGTGCGGTTCAAGTTCTCCATTTCCTCACTGTCGCGAGTAAGACGGGCACTCTGCTCTGAAACCTTGCCCAACATTTCCGTGAGTTTCTTCAGTTCTTCAATATAATTATTGGTGGCATCTGCCATCTCTGGAGTCATGGTCTGCTGCTGTGCCACCCACTCTGGTGTGGACACTGGCTGGACTGGGGTTCCATCGGCAGGAACTTCTCCTGAAGCCACCGGACCATTGACTACTGTTGTGCCTGCAGGAGCCACGTAGACGACACCTCCGCCGACAGGCTGCGACTGAGACTCAGCTGATGCGCTTTCGTTCTCTTCTGTTTCCTCATTCTCATCTTCCTCCACATGGGTGGGGATTTCCTTTCCGATAGCAGTCTTGTCAAAAGGACGGTCGAAGGCTGAAAGGAAGAACACGAACACCTCAGTGCCCATACCGAGGAACAGCATCAAATTGGCTCCAGGCAAGTGGGTCAATTTGAAAAGGGTTCCCAAGATTACGATTGATGCGCCCCAGCTATAGGCATAGTTCAAGAATGTCTGTCCAGGAACACTGTCCATCCACTTCTGCAGACGGTACACGATATTATATTTACTATATGATGTCATCGTTATTTCCTCTTACCTTTTTGTTTCACTACTGAAGAACTTGCCAAACTTCTCACACATCGGAATCCGATGTAGGAGCGGGGTTGGTTCTGATATTCCCAAGAGCGCCATGCTGAGCGGATATATGATTCCGGGTCTTTCCATGAGCCGCCTCTTACGCTTTTCTTCTTCAATCTGTAGGGATCTTCCTTGGCAGCGTTGTAAGACAGTTCCGGATTCAAGTCATTCATTGCATCGACACCCGCTTCGGTATAGACGGTGCTGGTCCACTCAGCCACGTTTCCCGCCATATCGTAAAGTCCGTTCGAGTTGGGTTTATAGATGCCCACTCTACTGGTGATCAAGTTGCCGTCCTCGGTATAATTACCTTTGTCTGGTTTGAAGTTGGCATAGAAACATCCGTCCCCACTCTTCACATCCTTGTTTTCCCAAGGAAACTCGTTGCCTTCTTTTCCGCGGGCTGCATATTCCCATTCGGCTTCTGTCGGCAGACGATAACGTTGGATATAGCGTGCTTCTCCGCCCAATCCCTTCAAGAGGTAGTCCGTACGCCAAGCACAAAAGGCATTGGCCTGCTCCCAAGTGACACCAACCACCGGATATTCGTTGTAGGTGGGATTGCTGAAATAGTTGCGCAGATACAGCTCATTGTCCGAGTTGCGGAAATCGTTCACCCAGCAAGTGGTGTCGGGATAGACATTGACGATATAGGTATTGAGGAAGTCCCATGGTCCTGAGAGAGGGCGATTGATGGTCTCTCTCACGATATGGCCTTCATCATCTATATAAGCGGTATCTTTGGAAATCATCACCACCTCGTTAGGATCCACCGCCACGTCAGTGTTGAGATTGCGCTCCTGTGCATTAAGGCGGTTACGGCGAAGGGCGGCAGTCACGTAGTCATACACTTCATAACGATAGTTCAACTGACTGGCATCGATAGACTTTTCCCCGGTTACAGGATTGGTCACATAAAGACTGTTGAAAGCGCGCTGTTCATCCTCGTTAGGTTTGCGGGGAAGGGGCTTTTTCCAGTTCAGATGCGGTTTTACCGGATCGCCATTCTTGTCCTCCGTTATCTTATAGGTCTCATCGCCCGCATAAGCAGGGTCGGCAAGGCGTTCACGAATGATGGAATCCTTCACCCAGTTCACAAACTGTTTGTATTCCGAGTTGGTGATTTCCGTCTCGTCCATCCAGAACCCATCCACAGAAATCTCCTTGACAGGAGTCTTCTTTCCCCACAAAGAGTCTTGTTTGTCTATACCCATCTTGAGGAAGCCTCGTTTCACCAAAGTCATGCCGTATGGAGTGGGTTCGGAGAAACTCCTGCCTCCACCGACACCGACAACTTCTCCACCACGTCCTTGCGATGACGTTGCCTTTCCGCCGAAGCAAGAAGTCAACACCAACGTCACAGCAAAAAACCATAATGACGATATCGTTATTTTTCTTTTCATCTTTATATTATAGTATTCGAACACTCTTATGTTTATTTCTTCCCTTCTTCATGAGATTGATGTCAGTCTGATAACCCACAAACAACTCATGGCTTCCGTTTCCCGGACTAATCGCTGAAGTATACATTTCATAACTATATCCCACATTGATACCATGGAAACTGCCACCGACGAGGGCGGTCACGGAATTGGTCGGACTATAGGACAATCCGCAATACAGCATCTTCTTCTCATGCTTGTAGACCAGTCGACCCGTCACATCCGCACGATAAGCCGTACCATCCGTGCGCACCAAGACCGTAGGCTTTATTGTTAGAAACGGATTTCTTAACTTAATATTGTATCCACCAGTTAAATAATATGTTCCATCTATCTTCAACTCATTGGTGTCGCCCAACTTCACGGTTGGGGAATTCAAGTGTTGTGCAGACAATCCCACATACCAATTCTTATGAACATAATAAACGCCGGCAGCCATATCCAAGCCACTACCTGTAAGCTTTGAAGAAGTCAATGCCGGATCACCGGAATCCTCCACATCCACTTTCGTTCCATCAAAGTCCTCACTCAGGAATCCTGCCTGGACACCCACACTCAGCATTCCGCCAAACAGTTTATGCTTGAAAGCATATTGCACGGCAAGTCTCTGGTGGGTAAACAGACCTATCTTGTCGTTCAGCAGTTGCACGCCCACTCCATGATAGTTCTTCAGAAAATAGAGTGGCATATCCGCTGCGATGTATGCCGTCTGTGGGTTGTTCTCAAAACCGGCCAAATCTATGGCATAAGCTCCTGTCACATTGAGTTTCGACTCCTTGCCCACAGCTCCAGGGTTAAAAGAAGGTTCCATGTCAAAATAGTGACTGAAAGACACATCATACTGTGCCCTCACGTCTGCAAGGGTAAAAAACAGCAAGCCCAATATGAGTATAATGTATCTTTTCACTACTTGTATTAACGAAGATGCACAACATTTATTGTAACAAGCGGATAGTTTGTTCACAATAAATGCGCCTGTCCACGATTCAAGCACGAGAACCTATTCTGCAAGCGGCAAAATGGTTGACCTACCATGAAACAATAACAATGAAAAAGCGATATGAGAATGCCTCATGGAAATTCTCATATCGCTTATATTCATTACATGGAGCCATAACAGCTCTGTCTTGAGCGATCAATACTCGTCCTCGTTGAAGAGGGACAAGGCGTATTGAGTTTCAAGTGATTATATTGTCGTGTCAACCTTTTCGATCATTTTATTTCGTAGTGAAAGACCGTAAAAGATGGAGCAACACGCACAAATAGTCATTCGAATAACTATCAATCTTCCAACAATATTC
>JBNMIE010000092.1:0-9501 GCA_050873125.1 Prevotella sp. | reverse complement strand
GAATTGCATCCATTCAAGCAAAAATAAATAGAAGACCGAGAGAAAAACTTGACTTTTCTACACCAAAAGAAGAATTCTTCAGAGTTTATTCTTAATTTTGCACTTGCTGGTTGACTCTATAATTTGAGAATTTTTTCCTTGTCGAGCAAATCTATTAGCTGTCCATACATCGGCTGTCCGATAAAATGTGTACCTTTGTCCATAGTTACTGGATTTTTTTTGCAACAACAAAGGTAACTAAAAGGGCTGAATTCCAAGCGAGGAATCCAGCCCTAAATTTTTTATCATAAAAAAGTTTTAGCGGACAGCAATAATTATGAAACGCAAAAAACTTTATCCTGCCCTTTTTGCCATAGCATTGGGCTTGACCATCCCTACACTTTCTTCTTGTAGCGATGACGATGACAACAAGGACAACAAACTTGGAGTTGAGTATTATTCAGCCGACGCTGCCAAGACTTATCTCCACGACGCGTTCGTAGACAGCAAGAACAGTCTCCACAGTGTCGATGTCAGCGAGACACAGTTCGCTACTCTCCAGAGCATTCATTCTTACTTCCACGAGAAGTATGGAGACTATACCATCGATGGTGGTTCTCAGGTGTTCACTCCTAAGGAACTCTTGGAGAAGCTCAAGAAGGTGGTTAACGGTGAGGTAAGCGCAAGCGAAATCAGAGCCAAACTCGAGGCTGCTGCAGGTACCTATACTCCTGACGACGCTACAAAGAAATGGGTGAAGACTGAGGAGACTCCAGGTGTCATCAAGCTCGCGTTCAAGGACAAGAATGGCAAGGACGCAGCCATCACTGTCTCAGGAACAAATCTCGGCACTGTCGGTGGCGGTGTTGTGCAGACCATTACGGGAGAGAACTTGAACTTCAGCATCAGTCTGCTCGACATCAACCCAGGCAACAACTCCACTATAACGAGAATACAGCTCGGCCGTTTTAAAATCACGTCCACATCCATGTCTTCCAAGAATGGCAAGACAAAGAGCACCATCATTTATATGGACGACAATCCTCTTGTCAACAAGACTCAGACATCAAGTGGCAAGAATCTCAACGACGCTGTGCTGAACAATAATGAATATGAGAAAGTGGTCACAAGAAGCGTTGTCTTTGACAAGGTGGTCATTGTGCGCACCAACAACAACTACCAGGCTGTGAAAGAGGCTGTCACCAAGAAGTATGCTTCACAGGAAGAGAAACTCCAGGCTGTTGCCAATGCGATGAACGCCAACATGAAGAGCATTATCTTCGACAACAAGGGCAAGCTCCTCTTCACTACCACCAAGGTGGTCAAGAAGGATGGCAACAACACCTACTTCTCCGACCAGTTTACTGCTGGCGACGGCACAGTCTTCCAGATGGGTGACTTCTTCTACGACCAGAACACACTGCAGATCTTCTCTCAGAGAATGAATGGCATCTACGAGATGATCAAGAATCTCGGTGCTGACGTGGACATCACATTGTAAGATATAAAACGCGAACTTAGAATGTTTGCGTGTGTTTAGTGGATGGGCATGACTGTCGAAAGATGGTCGTGCCCATTTTTGTGCCCCTCTCTGTGGGAGGAAGGGATCGTCTGATATGGGAAGTAAGCTGGAGGGTGGAAGGAAATGGATAAGAGAAGAGACGGAACGGAAGGGGGAACGGATGATAGGGAGAGGCGGAAAATCAGGCGGGATAAGAAGAAAGGTCGGAAAGTGGGGGATATGAAAAAGGCTGGCAGGGGAGAAACCCATGCCAGCCTTATGAAATGTTTCAGTAGAAGAGATTATTCGATGACCACGAGCGGAGTATCCTCCATGACGCTCTCGCCCTGCTTCACACAGATGGCGGTCACTTTGCCGTCCTTCTCGGCCTCGAGGTTGTTGGCCATCTTCATGGCTTCGAGCACCACCACGGTGTCGCCCTTCTTCACCTCGTCGCCCACGTTGACGCAGATTTCTGTCACCACGCCTGGCAGAGGAGCCTTGAGTGCGTTGGCAGTGTTCACGTTGGCTGCGCTTGCGTTGTCGCTCTCGGCAGGCTCAGAAGCCGGTTTGCCGAGCACCACTTTCTTCTTCTCGGGTTCCGGCTCTGGCTCCATCTCGACCTTATATTCCTGGCCATTGACGGTGACATTTGCCACGCCGTCCTCGATGTTGTCTATCTCGACCTTGTATTCCTGGCCGTTGATAGTGTATTTATATTCTTTCATTTTTCTTGTTCAGTCTTGTATTGATTAACTTCGAAAACACTCACGGACGCTTTGTCATCTGCAGCATGCGCGCGTTCCACAGAGTGGTGCGCGGCTTGATGGTGATGACTCCCGGTTCCTTGTCGTGGATGTTGTTGCCTTTGTATTCATGCAGTGCCATCGCTATCGCGGCGAACACTGCTCCATCGTTGTTGCTCATGATGCTTGTCTGCTTATCCTTACAACATTACATCGGCATACATCCGTGCTTCTTGGCGGGCAGGCTCTGGCGCTTGGTGGCCAGCTGTGCGAGACCGCGGCAGATGCGGAAGCGGGTGTTGCGTGGCTCGATGACATCATCGATATATCCATACTGCGCTGCTTGGTATGGGTTGGCGAACATCTCGGTGTATTCCTCTTCCTTCTCGGCGAGGAACTCGGCGGGATTCTCGTGGGTCTTTGCCTCCTTGGCGCAGAGCACTGCCACGGCGCCGCTGGCACCCATCACGGCAATCTCAGCTGAAGGCCAAGCGAAGTTGAGGTCGGAGCGGAGCTGCTTGCAGCCCATCACGATGTGAGAGCCACCATAGCTCTTGCGGAGCGTGATGGTGATCTTTGGCACGGTAGCCTCGCCGTAGGCGTAGAGCAGTTTGGCTCCGTGGAGGATCACGGCGTTGTATTCCTGACCTGTACCGGGCAGGAAGCCAGGCACGTCGACCAACGACACGATAGGAATGTTGAATGCGTCGCAGAAGCGCACGAAGCGCGCACCCTTGCGGCTGGCGTTGGCGTCGAGCACGCCGGCATAGGCTGAAGGCTGGTTGGCCACGATGCCCACGGTCTGTCCGTTGAAGCGGGCGAAACCGATGATGATGTTCTTGGCAAACTTCTTCTGTACTTCGAAGAACTCGCCGTTGTCGGTGATGGCTGTGATGACCTTGTACATGTCGTAGGCCTTGTTGGGATCATCGGGGATGATCTCGTTGAGCAGGTCGTCCATGCGGTCGATAGGATCGTTGCACTCCACGCGTGGAGCCTCCTCGGTGTTGTTGGAAGGGAGGAAGCTGAGCAGTGTGCGGATCATCTCCATGGCCTCTTCCTCAGTCTTGGCGGTGAAGCTGGTCACACCGCTCTTGGAGGCGTGCACGCTGGCGCCACCGAGGTGCTCGGCGTCGATGTCCTCGCCGGTGACGGTCTTCACCACCTTCGGTCCGGTCAGGAACATATAGGAAGTGTTCTCCATCATCATGATGAAGTCCTGGAGTGCGGGAGAGTATACAGCACCACCGGCGCAGGGGCCGAAGATGCCTGCAATCTGCGGGATGACACCCGAGGCGAGGATGTTGCGCTCGAAGATCTCGCCATAGCCGGCGAGGGCGCAGATGCCTTCCTGGATGCGCGCGCCACCCGAGTCGTTGATGCCGATGACCGGTGCGCCCATGGTCATGGCCATGTCCATCACCTTGCATATTTTCTGTGCCATGGTCTCAGAGAGAGAACCTCCGTTGACGGTGAAGTCCTGTGCGAACACGTAGACGAGTCGTCCGTCGATGGTGGCTGATCCTGCCACCACGCCGTCTCCGGGGAATTGTTTTTTCTCCATGCCGAAGTTGTGGCAGCGGTGGAGTTTGAACATGTCATACTCCTCGAAGCTGTTTTCGTCAACCAGCATGTCGATGCGCTCGCGGGCTGTGTATTTGCCGCGTGCGTGTTGTTTTTCGATGGCTTTCTCGCCGCCGCCGAGGCGCGCTTGTTCGCGCTTGGCCACGAGAGCCTTGATCTTTTCTGTCTGTTTGCTCATAATTGTTGTTATGTTGTCGTTTTTACGGTTTTCACTTTTTCACTTCCTCCAGCGCCTTCACCCAGTCGGTGTCGAGGGAGAAGGGGGTGGGATAGTCCTTGTTGTTCACATAGGCGTTGACCAGTTCGCGGTCAAGGTCATGATAGTAGGGGTGGGCGAGCGACGCGTCGCCGAACTTCTTCCTCACGGCTGCCAGTCCGCGGTTGGTGTCCTGTTTGCTCAGCCGCTTCACATAGAGGTTGACAAACTGGTAGAGGGCGTAGGCCTGGTAGTTGAGGATGGTCACGGTGGTGGTCGAGAGGGTGTCGGCGAGCTGCATGCTGTGTGCCATCATCCCGTCGAGGGTCTTGGTCTTCATGTAGCTGAGGGCATCCATCTTGAAGGTCGCTATCTTGCGCTCCTCGAGGGTGTTCTGCTTGTCCTTGGCGGTTTTCTCCGCCATGCGGTATATCTCGTTGAACACCTCTTGTGCGCCGGCTCCGAGCGCGATCACGAGCGCCAGGGCCATGGTGGTGATGATTCTTTTCATTGCTCTATTATATTAGAATAGGTGAATCCTGTCTTTCAGCGTGTGTGTGGAGGTGTCAGGCGTGGCGCTCGAGCCAGATGCTGTGGTCGATGCAGTCGGGCAGTTCCTCCTTGTAGTGGGTGACCATGATCATGGTCTTGTTGTCGCGGCGGCAGAAGGTCTCGATCACGTCCTTCACCCTCCGTCGGTTCTTGAGGTCGAGTCCGTGGAGCGGCTCGTCGAGGATCAGCAGTTCGGGGTCTTTGACGAAGGCGCGCGCCAGGAGCACCAGTCGCTGTTCGCCGCTGGAGAGCTTGAGGAAGGTGCGCTCCTCGAGTCCCTCGAGTCCGAACACGCGCATCCAGAAGCGGCACACGTCATAGTCTTCCTCGCGTGGCTTGACATAGAGTCCCACGGAGTCTTGCAGACCGCTGGCCACGATGCGTATGGCGGGCATGTCGCGCTGGTAGGCGCGGTGCATCTCGGGCGACACGTAGCCGATGTGCTTCTTGATGTCCCAGATGCTCTCGCCCGAACCTCTCGGGTTGCCGAAGAGGGCGATGTCGCAGGCGTAGCTCTGCGGGTTGTCGGCGCACACTAAGGAGAGCAGGGTCGACTTTCCGGCGCCGTTCTGTCCGCTCAGTGCCCACCGCTCGCCGTTCATCACCGTCCAGTCGAGTTCCTTGAGGATGGTGCGCTTGCCGTAGCGTATCGACACGTGGTTCATCTTCACCACCTCCTTGGTGTGGTATTCGCGCTGGCTGTAGGGCAGGTCGATGATGGCCTGTCGCAGGTCGTCCTCGAGCACGTGCGGGGGCACGGGTGCCTGTGCGTCGAGATAATCCTGTCGCGTCTGCTTTCCGCCCACGCGCATGTCCCTCACTTCCACCACATGGGTGATGAACTGCGGTATGTCGTCGGTCTTTGACAGCACGAGGATAATCTGCAGGGCGCGCTCACGGGCGAGCGTGGCGAGCAGTTCCTTGAGTTGGTCGCGGGTTTCGGCGTCGAGTCCGATGAAGGGGTTGTCCATGATGAGCACGCGCGGTTCGGCGAAGAGCGTCTTCGCCAACTGGTATTTGCGCAGCTCGCCACTGGAGAGCAGGATGATGTATTTGTCCATCAGGTGCTCCATGTGGAAGAGGCGGTAGACATGCTGCTGCAGTTCGCGGCGCTGTGGCGTGTCCTCGCCGGCGAGGTTGTAGGCCTCCTCGAGCATGGCGCCCACGGTGGGCGTGCTCGGGTCTATCTCCTGCTGGTTCCACCGCTGCTGCAGATAGTAGGTCGAGTCGTTGTCGCCGCCGTAGCTGTCGCGGAAGGTGATGTATCGTATGTTGTCCGACACCATCTCCTTGGTGCTGGGCGTGAAGTCATATTCGGGGTCGCGCATGAGCAGGGGGTGGCGTCCGATGAGGATGTCGACGAGCATCGACTTGCCGCCTCCGTTGGGTCCGGTGATGGCGATGTGCTCGCCGTCGCAGAGCTCGAAGTTGACCGGCTCCGCCATTCTCCACTGTGGCATGCGTGCCACGCCGTCTTTGATGGATATGATTTTCTGCATGGTTGTTTCTCTTTCTTTGTGTCTTGTTGTCTTTGGGGGAGGGCGATTATCTTCCGCTGACCCTGTCCTTGTTCTTGTTGATGAAGTCCTTCCATCCGTGGTAGCTGACGTCGGTCACGGGGCGTCCCATTTGCAGGAAGTGGCAGTAGGCGGCGCCGAGGGCGTCGGTGGCGTCCATGAACTTCGGCATCTCGTCGGGGCTGATGTGCAGCATTCTCTGCAGCATGCCCGCCACCTGTTCCTTGCTCGCCGAGCCTTGTCCGGTGATGGCCATCTTGATTTTCATCGGGGCATATTCGTGGATGGGCACGTCGTGGTGGATGGCGGCGGCGATAGCCACGCCCTGCGCCCTGCCGAGCTTGAGCATCGACTGCACGTTCTTGCCGAAGAAGGGGGCCTCAATGGCCATCTCGTCGGGCAGGTATTCGTCGATGATGCCGGTGACGCGCTCAAATATCTTGCCGAGCCTCAGATAGGGGTCGTGGGTCTTGCGCATGTCGATCACGCCCATGGCGACGAGCGAAGCCTTGCCGCCGAGCACGCGCAGTGCGCCGTAGCCCATCACGTTGGTGCCGGGGTCGATGCCGAGGATGATTTTCTCCTGTTTGGCGTGCTGCGGTGTCATCGGTCCATATAGGGGTTTGAGCGCAGCTCGTAGCCGATGGTGGTCGGCTCGCCGTGTCCGGGCAGCACGGTGGTGTCGTCGGGCAGTTGGGCGATCATGCGCAGGCTCTGGATGATCATGAACGAGTTGCCGCCCTCGAAGTCGGTGCGTCCGATGCTGCCGCGGAAGAGGGTGTCGCCGCTGAACGCCACTTTCTCCTCCTTGCAGTAGTAGAACACGCCCCCCGGGGTGTGTCCCGGCGTGTGGAGGATGGTGAGGGTGTGGCTGCCGAAGTCTATCTGGTCGGTCTCCTTGAGATAGCGTCCCACGGGGGGCATCTTGTAGTCGAGGGTCACGCCGGCGATGGTCTGCGCCTGCTCGGGCAGTTTCTCCATCAGCTTCTCGTCGGCTCCCTCCACCTCGGGCTTGAGTCCGAAGGTCTCGTAGATGGTGTTGTTGCCGAAGTTGTGGTCTATGTGGGCGTGTGTGGCGAGCAGGTGCTTGGGTTTGAGTTCCTGCTCGCGGATATAGTCCACGATGGCGCGGCGTTCCTCCTCATAGTAGGCGCCGCAGTCGATGATCACGCATTCCTTGGTTTCGTCGCTCACCACGTAGCAGTTTTCCTGTATCATGTTGCAGACGAATTTCTGTATGTTCAGCATGCTTGTTCTTCTTTCTTTTGGTCGTTCGGTGTGGACTTACACACCTAAGTATATTAGATATTTCTCCTTGAACCACTCCTCGTCAAACCAGTTGGTCAGTTCCGTCTTGTCGACGATGTTGCGGTAGGGCTTCAGTTCCTCCTGCAGGTCGCCTCCCTTGAGCACGATCACGCCGTTGGGCAGCGAGTTGTGCTGTGGTGTCTTCCTGATGTTCTTCTTGACGATTTTCATCAGGTCGGGCAGGGGCATCACGGCGCGGCTGACGATGAAGTCATACTTGCCCCGCTCGTCCTCTCCGCGCAGGTGTTCTGCCTGCACGTTTTCCAGTCCGATGGCTGTCGCCACCTCGTTCGCCACGCGTATCTTCTTGCCCGTTCCGTCGATGAGCTTGAAGTGGCACTCGGGGAACATGATGGCGAGGGGAATGCCGGGGAAGCCTCCGCCTGTGCCGAAGTCGAGAATCTCGGTTCCCGGGCGGAAGTGGATGGCCTTGGCGATGGCGAGGGAGTGGAGCACGTGGTGCTCGTAGAGGTTGTCGATGTCCTTTCGCGAGATGACGTTAATCTTCTGGTTCCAGTCATGGTAGAGGGCGTCGAGGGCCTCAAACTGGGCTTTCTGCCTGTCTGTCAGTTGGGGGAAATATTTGTTGATGAGTTTCATATCTTTTTCATGATTTTCTCGAGTTCCGAGTAGGTGAAGGTGACGTGCACGGGGCCGAGGGCATGGGAAGCGATCTCGTCGGCGTTGTAGAGGAAGGTGATTTCCTTGTCGCCGAGGATGAAGTTGTCGGGCACATAGGCCTCCATGTCCATGAAGTAGCCCTTGTTCTGCAGCTCCTTGAAGGTTTTCACCCGTTCGGCTCTCATCATGCGCTCCACGATCAGCTCCTTCATCTTCATCTCGCCGCCCGGCACGAACAGGTCTTTGAGGGTCAGCACGCGTCCCTTGCGGATGTCGATGTTGTTGACGATGGTCTGCAGCGACCCGTGTGCGCCGCCGGCAAACTGGTAGACGTCGGCGGTGTATACCTTCACGCCATCGGGTCCGTCGGTGATTTTGCCGCTGACGTTGTAGACGGTGCTGAGCGAGCGCGAGTCTCTGTCAGCCTGGTAGAGGGGCTTGAAGGTGTTGATATAGTCGGCGATGAGCCTGTTGACGAACGTGTCGACCACGGCCTGCATGTCCTTGTTGTTCTCCATGCCGGAGAGGTAGTCGGGCACGAGGATGCCGCTCTTGACGATGGCCTGGTTGATGGCGTCGGCATTGGCGCCCTTGGCGAAGGTGAAGGCTATCTTCACTTCGCAGCAGGGACTGTCAGCCTTCTCGGTCAGGCTGGCGGTGGTGTCGACCACGATGCTGTCAAACGTGAGCGAGTCGGCGCCCTTCTTGCTCCCTTGCTGGCTGCCTCCGCAGGAGCAGATCATCGAGGCGGAGGTGAGTATGGTAAAGGCGAATGCCAGAATTTTCTTCATGTTGTCCTTTTTTTTTGTTGGGTTCATATTGTGCGGACGGCTCGGGAAGAGCTTTTCCTTCTCCCCTTTGCAGGGTGTATCCTATCCATATGCAAAGATAGTGCAAACGAGAGCAGAACATCAAGCTTGCTTGAATGTTTTGCCGAGTGCAGCCTATCTTATGCAAAGGTACGGAAAATAGGGGAGATGACAAAATAAAAGGTGATGTTTTGCATGGTTGAAATGTGAAAAAAGCTAATCTCCGCATCGCTTTGCTGCTTACACTCCACTTTTTCACCCTCGTTTTTGTGGCCAAAAAGGGTCTGAAAAGGTTCTCTTCAACATGGGGTGTAACGCTCTTGTAACACACCTGTAACGCTGTTTTTGTGTCAAGTTTTCTGAATAAAGAAATTTGAAGGTGTCAATATATTTCATATTTGTAGGCTTGTAAGGTTGAGGAAAGAATAGGGTAGGAAGTGGTTAATGGCGGACTAACGATATTTTCACCGCGGTGTTTTCTCCGTTAGTCTGCCATTAATGGGTGGAGAATGGCAGAGAAAGGAATCGTTGGAGGGCTATATATTTTTACGTGTAAAATAATTTCTATTTTCCGTTTATGTGGTTTGGCGGAAAAAAGGATTTTTTCACTGCGTTACAGCGTTACAGTAAAACTGGCATAGGTGGTTTTAAATTATTATAATCTAATAATAATATAATATATAAATAT
>JBNMIE010000091.1:0-9576 GCA_050873125.1 Prevotella sp. | reverse complement strand
GTTCAAGAGCGTCAATGTGAACCATGCCTATAAGAGCATCTACACTGTAGGCTCCTACAGTTCCTACAGCACGTGGGCGGAATTTGCCGACGGACTCGGTTTCGTGACCGACGCCACAACCGGAAACCCTGTTCCCTCATCGATGTACAACATTCCCGTGGTGACCATCAACGAGGCATTCTCCCCCTTGCTGGGTGTCGACCTGACCCTGCATAGCGGGTTGACCTGCAAGTTGGAATATCGCTCCACCCGTGTGCTCAACCTCTCCATGACCAGCGTGCAGGTGAATGAGGCGACAAGCCATGACTGGGTGGTCGGCATGGGCTATAAGGTGAACAACTTGAATCTCTTCGGTCCGCGTGTGCGCCGGGTGAAAGTGAAGGGCAAGCAGAACGGACAACAGCAGCAGAACCAGCAGCGGAACTCCACCGCCAACAACCGGCAGAAGAGCGGCGTGAACAACGACCTCAACCTGCGTCTTGACCTCAGCTACCGCCGACAGGCTGCCATCTCCCGCGACATCGCCACGATGACCTCGTCGGCAAGCAGCGGCAACTCGGCGTTCAAGCTCAGTTTCTCTGCCGACTACACGCTGTCTCGTCTGCTCACCATGAGCTTCTACTACGACCGGCAGACCAACACACCTCTGCTGTCGAGCAACTCCTATCCGACCACCACACAGGATTTCGGATTGAGCATGAAGTTCCAGCTCACAAGATAAGCAATAAAAAAGAGTCCCCGACTCACCACCTTACAGTGGAAGTCGGGGACTCTTTGTCTAATCTCGTGTCAATAAGGTTAATCGTTTTGAGGCTGTTGTGGTTTGCCAGGGCGCTGTTTGTCGCCACGCATGCCGCCACGTGGACCCTTATGCTGTCCGCCACGCTGTGCCAAGCGCTGCATCATCTGCTTCTCCAGAGTGTAGACCCGCTGGATTTGTTTGGCGGATAAGAACTTGCTGTACTCGTTGTAGTATTTCTCACGCAGGTTCAGTATCTTCTGGCTCTGCTCGAAGCGCGCTTTGATGGCCTTGTCTGTTTCCGCCTCGGTCATCTCTTTTTTCTGTGGACGCTGCTTGGGCTGTGCCTGTTGCTGTCCGTCGGGCTTGGCCTGCTGTTGTCCACCCTGTTTGCCTTGAGGGCCCTTGCCGCGTCCGCCACGCATGCCGGGGCGTCCTTCCTTCATCTTGTTGGGGCGAATGGACCACAGCTCCTTCTGGTAGTTGCCGTAGGTCTCCACAAAGCGCTTGGTGGTGGCGTCGTCGAGAGCCAGTTGCTCGGCGATGCGCTGAGCCTGGGCTGTGGCGAATTGTTCACGTGTCATGCGCTGCTTCTGTGCGTTGTCCTTGTCCTGTGCCGATACGGTGAGCGAGGTGGCCAAGAGCATCAGCACCAGTGCCATCATTTTCATTACATTCTTCATAGTTGTTTCTCCTTATGTTTTATTGTTCTTGTTATGTGAATATACTCTGTCTGTTGCCGGGGACGTCTACTGATTGAGGAATACGTCCTCCTGGTATACCTGGAGCATGAAGGCTTGGTCCTCACTGCTCAGTTGGTTGAAGGCCTGCTCCACCTTGTCCACGCTTTGCTTGGTCTTGCTTTGGAAAGGATTGCACATGAAGAACAATCCTACGACGGCGGCAGTGGCGGCCACGGTCTTGAGGGCGGTGCGTATCCACGGTATGCGTCGGGTGGAACGTGGGGCGGACGGCTCTTGGACAGAAGTCATGATCTGCCGGTCCAGTTCGTCGAAGAACCCGTCGGGCACCCGGTAGGGGGTACGCTTCCCGATGCTGTTGAAATCAAATTCCTTTTTCATATCTCTTTATTTATGCATTCATGTATTTCACAATCTTCTCTTTGGCCAGATGGTAGTTTACCTTGGCGGTGGCTGCCGACGACTCCATCACTTCCGCCATCTCCTGATAGCTCAGTTCGTCGTAGTAGTGGAGGTGGAAAGCCAACCGCTGTTTGGTGGGCAGGGTGGCGATGGCGCGCTGGAGCTTGACTGCCTCCACATCGTCGAAGTCGACGTAGGCATCAGCTTGTGGCGTGTCCGTCTTCAGGTCGTCGATGGAGCACTGTCCGTCATTCTTCCCGCGGAGGAAACTGAGCGCCTCGTTGGTGGCAATGCGGTAGAGCCACGACTTGAGCGAGCGCACCTCGTGCAGACTGTCGGCGGACCGGAACACCTTGATGAATGTGTTCTGCGTCACGTCCTGTGCGTCGGCATGATCCACCACCATGCGCCGGACAAACCAGTAGATGGGTTCCTTGTACTTCGACATCAGGAGGCGGAAGCCGCGCTCTTGCTCGAGCATGAAGGTGGACAAGATGTATTCGTCGTTGATTTCCATTTGTTGCTTTTTCTTTTGTTATACATCGGCTTGGCGATGGCGATAGGCGGGGAAGTTTTTTCTCGGCCGTCTGCTTATAAGACTCAAGAAAGGGGCGAAAGTAAAATCGGAAGGGAAAAGAAAAACGGGGAAATAGACGAACGTGCCTATTTCCCCGATGAAAGTTGTCTGACAAACGACAAGCCCATGTGGAGCAGGTCGGTCTTGTTTTTATTGTGTTATTGGTCGAGCAGGTCGAGATGCTGCATGAACCACACGTTCATCTGTCCCGCGCCACGATGGTTCCAGGCATAATAGGGGATGAGTGTGAGCTGGAGCGGTTGGGCGTCGACGCCACCTTGTGCGTTCTCTGTGAGCACTTGGGCTTGCGTCCGCAGGGCTTTGACTGGGAACGGCTTGGCTCCCGGTGTCTCGGTGTTGGCCACGGCATAGTCGTCCACGAGGGAGAACTGCGGCTGACGGTTCATCACGGTGCGCAACACGGGGCTACCTTGGTTGTCGACAGCTTCGGCACAATAGACCAGCGGACCGCGTTCCACAGCCACCCGTCCACGGTCGGCTGCCACTTTCGCATGGGCGATGACTGTGCGCACGGGCATGTCGAAGTGGACGCTCACCACATCTCCCTTCCGGATGCCCTTGACCGCCACATAGCCCTTGGTCTTCTCAAGGTCTGCCGTGACGGGCTTGCCGTTCCGGGTGATGGTGTATTGAGGGCGCAACGTGTCGCTGTAGGCATACAGGTCGCTTGGCACTGGACGGTTTCTCACCCAACCGGGCACGCGCACCAAGAGATTGGCCTGCTTGGTCGGACAACTCTTCACTCGGATGTTGATGTCGCCGTCCCAGGGATAGTTGGTCGACTGTTCAAGTTCCACCTCGTGATTGCCCACTTGGATGGTCGATGTTCCGGCAGCAAAGAGATTCACGAAGATGTCGTTGTCCCTTACGCCGTAGAGATAGCCCGGCACGGAAGGGATGAACCGGCTGAGGTTGCTGGGGCAGCAGGCGCAACCGAACCAAGGTTGGCGCGTGGTGGTGCCGTCGGCATTGAACTGATATTTGCCGTCGCTCGACAAGGGGTTGGGGTAGAAGAATCGCCCACCGTCCATGCTCATGCCGGAGATGACTCCATTGTAGAGCGTGCGCTCGAGGCAGTCGATGTATTTGCTGTCGCCATGGAGCAGGAACATGCGCTCAAAGAGATAGACCATAGAGATGGCGGCGCATGTCTCGTTGTAGGCTGTCAGGTTGGGCAGTTCATAGTTGTCGCCAAACGACTCGCCGGCATGGCGGGCACCCACACCGCCTGTGAGATAATACTTGCGGGAGATGATGTTGTCCGTGATGCGGTCGATGGCACGGATATAGGCAGAGTCGCCCGTGAGGGCTGCCACATCCGCCATGCCTGCATACATGTAACCTGCCCGCACAGCATGCCCAACCGCCTCGCTCTGTTCGACGACAGGCTTCTGGCTCTGTGAGTAGGCTTTGCGGGTGCGGGTCTTGCCCCGGTTGTCGAGCATCCATTTCGCTTCGTCGAGATATTTCTTGTCACCAGAAAGTGTATAGAGTCTTGCCAGGGCCATCTCGGCTATCTGGTGGCCCGGAACGACAGTCGCCTGTCCGGGCTGGGAGCCAACCTCACGGCACACGCAGTCGGCATAGCGCTCGGCGATGTCGAAAAACTTGTGGCTGCCGGTGGCCATCACGTGGGCACAGGCGGCGTCAACCATGTGGCCGAGATTGTATAGCTCATGGCTCAGTTCCTCTTCCTTCACCCAACGCTTGTTTCCCGACCATTTGTGGGGATGCTGAGGGTTGATGGTGCGGGCGGTGTAGAGATAGCCGTCAGGCTCCTGTGCCGCCGCGACAATGTCGAGCACGCTGTCAAGCTGCGCCTCAAGACGCTTGTCGGGAAAAGTCTGGAGAATGTAGCTGGCTCCCTCAATGGTCTTGTATACATCCGTGTCATCGAACGGGAAACCCATAAACCGGGAAACATCCCATTCCGGGGTTTGCAGTTCCTTGTGGCCGGGATGCTGGAGCGTGTAGGCCGCCATCTCGAAATTTTTGTAGCGGTGCTCGCTGGCGCACTTGGAGAGCGCAAGCGGGATGGTCACTTCGCGGGCGGCCTTGAGGCGGTTGCCCCAGAAAGAGTTCTTGCTGATGCTCACATTGGTGAACGGCACCTGTCTGTAGGGATAGCCGCTGGATTGCGCCGTCGCGCTCTGCGAACTTGGAAGAAGGGCAACGGCGAACAGCAGGGAGATAATGCGTTTTCTTTTCATAGAGGTAATAAATAAAGGTGGTGTAGTGATTGAAAGGATAAAAACGACACCCGGGCATGAAACAACGATTCTTCATGCCCGGGTGACAGAGGGTAAAATATGTGAGTGGTCACCTCATGGATTATGAGAGACCTTCAATCTCTCCATTCACGATGTCGATGCGCAAAGCCTGTGGCGACTTCGGCAGTCCCGGCATGCGCATGATGTCGCCTGCCACAACCACCAGCATTTCGGCACCTGCATTGATCACGATGTCGCGCACACGAACATCGAAGCCTGTGGGCACACCGACAAGTTTCGGATCGGTGGAGAAGGAATATTGTGTCTTGGCGATGCACACGGGGAAACGGCTGTAGCCCAAGCGCTCGATCAGCTGGAGCTTCTTCTTGGCCACAGGACTGTAGCTGACACTCTTGGCGCCATAGATGTTCTCGGCGACCTTGAGCACCTTGTCTTCCACGCTGTCTTCATCGGCATAGACCAGGCGGAGTGGGGCAGAAGGATGCTTCTCGATGGTGTCGACCACCAAGTGTGCCAATTCCTCGGCACCCTTGCCGCCCTCGCAGAAAGCGTTGTTGACAGCAAAGCCCACGCCCAACTCGTTGCAGTGCTGGCGCACGATGTCGATTTCATCGTCGGTGTCGTTGGCATAGCGGTTGAACGCTACGACCACGGTCTGGCCGAACGACTGCATGTTGGCGATGTGCTTGTCGAGGTTGGCAAGACCGGCTGTGAGCGCCTCGTGGTTGGGCTCCTTGATCTTGTCAGCGTCTACGCCGCCGTGAAGCTTGAGGGCCTGTGTGGTGGCAACGATGACGGTGAGCTTGGGCTGGATACCGGCCTTTCGGCATTTCACGTCGAAGAACTTCTCCGCACCGAGGTCTGCACCGAAGCCTGCCTCTGTGATGGTATAGTCGCCGAAGGTCATTGCCATCTTGGTGGCGAGGATAGAGTTGCAGCCATGGGCGATGTTGGCGAATGGACCGCAGTGGACAAAGGCGGGCGTGTGCTCCGTTGTCTGTACGAGGTTGGGCGACAAGGCGTCGCGCAACAGTACGGTGATGGCACCTGCCACGCCAAGGTCTTTCACGGTGAAAGGCTTGTCGTCGAGCGTGTAGCCGAGAAGGATGTTCTCGATGCGGCGGCGCAAGTCGTTCTCATCGGTGGCGAGACACATGATGGCCATGATTTCTGATGCCGGTGTGATGTCGAAAGCCGACTCGCGGGTGATGCCGTTGCTCTTGGCGCCCAGTCCGGTGACGATATAGCGCAGTCCGCGGTCGTTGACGTCAAGCACACGGTTCCACAGCACCTCCTTGAGGGCGAATCCGTTGTCGCGGTTCTGATACATATAGTTGTCGAGCAGGGCGGTGATCATATTGTGTGCGGAGGTGATGGCGTGGAAGTCACCGGTAAAATGGAGGTTGATCTTGTCCATCGGCAGCACCTGTGCGTAGCCACCTCCAGCGGCGCCACCCTTCATACCGAAGCAGGGACCGAGCGAAGGCTCGCGCAGGGCGCAGATGGCGCGCTTGCCGATGCTGTTGAGGCCGAGGGCGAGTCCTACAGAGACGGTAGTCTTGCCGATGCCTGCCTTGGTCGGTGTGATGGCTGTCACAAGAATAAGGTTGTTCTTTTTTATCTTTTCCTCGTCGATGAGTTTGATAGGCACTTTGGCGATGTATTTTCCATAGTTCTCAATCTCGTCGACAGGGATGCCGCATGCGCTTGCAATATCTTTGATTTCAGTAAGTTGGATACTGCGAGCGATTTCAATGTCTGATTTCATTCTTTATCTTTTAATGATTTTGGGTGCAAAGTTAGTGCAAATCGAATACAATACAAAATAAAAGGGAAATTGTTTCACTTTAATTTTTATTGTTGAGATGCCGCCTAAGTTATGTAAAGTTAGTGCAAACCAAAAACTCCCGCTTAGTCCTTTCTTGAACTTTAGCGGGAGTCTTTGGTTTCTATTCCATTTGTGAATTATTCTGCGTCCTTGGTTTCAGCTTCGAGTTGGCGGTAGTAAGCCAAGTCTTCAGCCTTGAAGTTCTTGACGAAGTCATAGTGTGCAGCCACTTCAGCCTCGGCATGACGCACATAGACGTTGGCACTCTTCTCGAAGAGCTCTGGTGCGCGGGTAGCGTCCTCGGTGATGAGCAGGGACATGATGATGTCGGCTGTCATCTCGTAGAGGCGGCGTGCCACGAAGTCCTGCTTCTCCTGGTTGCCCTCGGCCTTTACTTCCTCGAGCACTTCCTCGTATTTCTCTACCATCTTCTCGATGCGTGGCTTGAGACCTTTCAAGCTCTCGCTCACCTCTCTGCCGAGCATATCCTTGATGATGTTGAGATAGGTGCCGTTGGTGATGTAGCGGATGGCTGCCACCACTTGGAGCTGTGTAGTTCCCTCATAGATGGAGAAGATGCGCGCGTCGCGGTAGAGACGCTGGCTCTTGTACTCCATGATGAAGCCGGAACCGCCGTGGATTTGGATGGCGTCGTATGAGTTCTGGTTGGCATACTCAGAGTTCATACCCTTGGCGAGCGGTGTGAAGGCGTCAGCCAGACGGCTGTATTTCTTCTGCTCCTGACGCTCCTCGGGTGTGAGTTTGCGCTCACGGGCGATGTCGTCGAGAGCCTTGTAGATGTCGACGAAGCGGGCTGTCTGATAGAGGATGGAACGGCCGGCGTCGAGTTTTGCCTTCATGCGTGAGAGCATGTCGTAAACGGCGGGGAACTTGACGATGGCTGTGTCAAACTGTTTGCGCTCCTTGGCATAAGCCAAGCCCTCGTTGTAGGCAGCCTGGCTGACGCCCACTGATTGGGCAGCGATGCCGAGGCGGGCACCGTTCATCAGTGCCATCACATATTTGATAAGTCCCAGGCGGGTGTTGCCGCACAGTTCTGCTTTAGCGTTCTTGTAGACCAACTCACAGGTAGGCGAGCCGTGGATACCGAGCTTGTTCTCGATGTGTCTGACGGTGACACCGCCATCACGCTTGTCATAGATGAACATGGAGAGTCCGCGTCCGTCGTGTGTGCCCTCTTCCGAGCGGGCGAGCACGAGGTGGATGTCGGAGTCGCCGTTGGTGATGAAGCGCTTCACACCGTTCAGATACCAGCATTTGTCCTCCTCGCTGTAGGTGGCTTTGAGCATCACTCGCTGCAGGTCGGAACCGGCGTCTGGCTCGGTGAGGTCCATACTCATGGTCTCTCCGGCGCAAACACGGGGAATATACTTCTTGCGCTGCTCCTCGTCGCCGAACTCATAGAGCGTCTCGATACAGTCTTGGAGCGACCAGATGTTCTGGAAACCGGCGTCGGCTTGCGACACAATCTCCGAGGCCATGGAGTAGGGAGTGATAGGCATGTTGAGACCACCGTAGCGGCGTGGCATGGAGATGCCCCAGAGTCCCGCCTTGCGTGTGGCGTCGATATTCTCATAAGTCTTGCTGGCGTAGTGCATACGGCCGTCCACGAGGTGTGGACCTTCCAAGTCCACGTCCTCTGCGTTTGGCTCGATGATGTTGGCGGCGATGTCGCCGGTGATGTCGAGTACGCGTTTGTAGTTCTCGATGGCGTCATCGAAGTCGACAGGTGCGTCGGCGTATGTGTCTTTGTCTGCGAAGTTGCGCTCCTTGAGCTCAACGATACGCTTCATCTCGGGATGGTTGAGATAGAAGTCGAAAGCAGGTTGATCTTTATAATAGTTAGCCATTTCTTTTTACTTTGAATTCTGTTTATAGTACTTGATGAGTTTTGGCACCACTTCTTCCACAGTGCCTGTAATCACGTAGTCGGCAATCTTGTTGATCGGTGCGTCGGGATCACTGTTGATGGAGATGATGATACCCGAGTCCTGCATGCCGGCGATGTGCTGGATCTGTCCGGAGATACCGCAGGCGATATACACCTTTGGATGTACGGTGACACCAGTCTGTCCGATCTGACGGTCGTGGTCCACCCATCCGGCATCCACTGCCGCACGTGAGGCACCCACCTCTCCGTGGAGTTCCTTGGCCAGTTGGAACAGCATGTCGAAGCCCTCTTTGCTGCCCACGCCGTAACCTCCAGCCACCACGATGGGTGCGCCCTTGAGGTTGTGCTTGGCGGCTTCCACATGGCGGTCGAGCACTTTGACCACGTAGTCTTCTGCGGGCACATATTTCTTCACGTCAGGATAGACCACTTCTCCTGCAGCCTTGCCCTCGTAGAGCGCCTTCTGCATCACGCCACTTCTGACGGTGGCCATTTGTGGACGATGGTCGGGGTTGACGATGGTGGCGACGATGTTGCCGCCGAAAGCGGGACGAATCTGATAGAGCAGGCCGTCATAGTGCTTGCCGGTCTTCTTGTCGTCATAGTCGCCGATTTCGAGTTGTGTACAGTCGGCGGTCAGTCCGCTGGTGAGCGAGGACGAAACGCGTGGTCCGAGGTCGCGGCCGATGACCGTGGCGCCCATGAGGCAGATCTGCGGTTTCTCCTCTTTAAATAAGTTCACCAATATATCTGTGTGTGGTGCTGAGGTGTAGGGGAAGAGTCCCTCACCGTCGAACACGAAGAGTTTGTCCACACCGTATGGCAGAATCTGTGCTTCCACCTTGCCCATGATGCCTGTTCCGGCAACGATGGCATTGAGTTGCACGCCCAGTTGGTTGGCGAGTTTGCGGCCCTTGGTGAGCAGCTCCTGAGATACTTCGGCAACGGTAGTGCCCTCGATCTCGCAATATACGAATACGTTGTTCATATCTTCCTATCCAATAATCTTTTCGTCCAACAATTCCTTTATCAGTCCCTCCACGTCAGCGTCGCTGGCGGTAAGCGTCTTGCTCTCCTTGGCCTGGAACACGATGTTCTTCACGGCCTTCACCTTGGTGGGCGAGCCGGAGAGTCCGCACTGCTGCGGGTCGCCGTCAACGTCTGC
>JBNMIE010000090.1:0-9619 GCA_050873125.1 Prevotella sp. | reverse complement strand
TCGCTTTTTTGATGTACTCCCACCGGGAATCGAACCCGGATCAAAGGTTTAGGAAACCTACGTTCTATCCATTGAACTATAGGAGCATCACTTATATTAATGCAAAGTTAGTGGAAAAACACCAATTTACAAAATTATCTTCTTATTATCTTCTCCGATTGGCGAAAAAGCAGTACTTTTGCACCTATTATATAAATTTAAGAAATGAACGAACAGAAGAATCCTGCTACGGGATTGATTTATGGCGTTGACGACCGTCCGCCCCTTCGTGATTCGGCGTTCGCCGCTTTCCAACATTTGCTTGCCATCTTTGTGGCAATCATCACGCCTCCCCTTATCATAGCCAAGGCATTGAGCCTTGATCTTGCCATGACGGGATTCCTGGTTTCCATGTCCTTGTTTGCCTCCGGCATCGCCACCTTCATCCAGTGCCATCGGTTTGGCCGTGTGGGTTGCGGCATGCTTTGCGTCCAAGGCACGAGTTTCTCCTTTATCGGTCCGCTGATATCCATCGGCATGGTAGGTGGACTGCCCTTGGTGTTCGGTGCTTGTATGCTGGGCGCTCCGGTTGAGGTCATCGTCAGTTGCACCTTTCGCTATCTGCGCCGCATCATCACTCCGCTGGTCAGTGGCATTGTCGTAATGCTGATTGGTCTGACCCTTATCAAAGCCGGTGTGACAGCTTGCGGTGGCGGTGATGCCACAGCCCCCGATTTCGGTTCACCCCAGAATCTGCTGGTGGCAGGCGTCGTGCTGTTGAGCGTCATCTTCTTCAACAATATCGGCAACAAATATCTGCGCATGAGCAGCATCTTCCTCGGCGTGGTCATCGGTTATATTCTCGCTTACTTCTTGGGCATGGTCGACCTGTCGGCAGTAGACTCGTCGATGTTCAAGTCGTTCAATGTGCCTATGCCGTTCAAGTATGGTTTCAAGGTGAATGTCTCGTCTGTCATCGCTGTGGGCATCGTCTATTTGGTAACCGCCATTGAGGCTACGGGCGACGTGACTGCCAACTCAATGATTAGCGGTCTGCCCGTAAAAGGACAGGAATACATCCGTCGTGTGTCGGGAGGAGTGATGGCTGATGGCATCAACTCGTTCATCGCCGGTGTGTTCAGCTCATTCCCCAACTCCATCTTTGCCCAGAACAACGGCATCATCCAGTTGACCGGTGTGGCGTCGCGCTATGTCGGCTATTTCATTGCCGTCATGCTCGTGCTGCTCGGTCTGTTCCCGGCTGTGGGCATCGCCTTCTCGCTAATGCCTTCACCCGTATTGGGTGGAGCCACCCTGCTCATGTTCGGCACTGTGGCAGCCGCCGGTGTGCGCATCGTCGCTTCCCAACAGTTGGGCCGCAAGTCGGTGCTTGTGCTTGCCTCCAGTCTGGCTTTCGGCATGGGGGTGGAACTGATGCCCGATGTGCTCCGTCAGATGCCCGACAGTGTGCGCACCATTTTCTCAAGCGGTATCACCACTGGTGGCTTGGTGGCCATCTTGCTCAATGCCGCCCTTCATATCAAAGAACTTAAACCCAACAAAAATAACCAATAATATGGATATCTTAAAACAGCGTATCATGCAGGACGGCAAGTGCTATCCTGGCGGAATCTTGAAGGTGGACAGCTTTATCAATCATCAGATGGATCCCAACTTGATGATGGAATTGTCCAAGGAATTTGTAAACATCTTCGGCAAGCTTCCCATCAACAAGATTATCACCATTGAGGCCAGCGGCATTGCGCCCGCCATCCTTGTGGGCTATCTGATGCAACTCCCTGTCGTGTTCATCAAGAAAAAACAGCCCAAGACGATGGACAACATGCTCACCTCGGTGGTGCACTCCTTCACCAAGGACCGAGACTATACGGTGTGCATCAGCAACAGTTTCCTCACCGCCGACGACCACGTGCTCTTCATCGACGACTTCCTGGCCAATGGCAATGCGTCGAAAGGCGTGATGGATCTCTGCCGTCAGGCTGGCGCCAAGATTGAGGCAATGGGCTTCATCATCGAGAAGGCATTCCAGCATGGAGGCGATTTCCTGCGCGAGAACGGCATCCGCTATGAGGCCCTTGCCACAGTGGAGAGCTTGGATGACTGCAAGATTGTGCTGCGCTGATTCTATAAGGATTAATTGGAGATACACATATTTTACCTTTTTTTCAATGAAAACCAACATGTTAAAGATATTGCTTACCGCTATCCTTGTAGGAGGGAGCGGACTGCAATCACAAGGAGAAAACGTCTCTCTCTCAGTCTCATTGCAAGATAAAGCATATACAAACAGTTTTGTTGCTAATGGCATATCTTCCGAAAAGGTTGACGCACGTCTGGATGCATTGTGGAAGACCTATTTTGAGGGGAATAAGGACTCCGAACGCCTTTATTATGAATATGGTGCAGATGAGGCATACATCAAGGACATAAATAATAATGATATCCGGTCTGAAGGCATGTCGTATGGCATGATGATTTGTGTGCAGATGAACAAACAAAAGGAGTTTGACAAACTCTGGAAGTGGGTCAAGACCCGCATGCAAATAACAAAAGGGGACCAAAAGGGATATATAGGTTGGAAAATCAATGATGATGGTTCCAATCTATCGGACATGACTGCTCCAGACGGTGATGAATATATGATTATGGCACTTATGTTTGCCGATGCACGATGGGGAAGTTCCCGTGATGGAATCTTCAACTATTGGAAAGAGGCAAACGAAATGCTGGACAATAGCTTGTCTAAAAGTTGCATAACCCGCAGTTCTGTTACGGATATGTTTGACACAGCCCGTCAGCAAGTGGTCTTTGTGCCGTATGCAAGTTCCGCAATGTTTACCGACCCCTCTTACCATCTTCCTGCATTTTATCAGTTATGGAGTTTGTGGGCGGAAAACAACCGTTTGGTTTGGGCGCAGATCGCAAAGACTAGCCGCAGCATGTTTTCCCGGTTCGCCAATGGCACAACGGGATTGATGCCAGACTATGCTAATTTCGACGGTTCACCTACAGGAAGTGATCATCAAGATTTCAGATATGATGCATGGCGTTGCTCTATGAACATGGCGATGGATTATTCTTGGTTTCGAGGGGATGAAACAGAACTTACCCTTATCAACCGACTGCTCACATTCTTCAATAAAGAAGGCGTAAGCAAACATGGGTCGGAATACAGTCTTTCGGGCAAATGTCTTAACACCGATCATTCTGCGGGGCTTGTGGCTTGCAATGCTACAGCGGCGTCTGTAAGTAACCTCGCTTGTGCACCTTTGTTTATCAAGGAGTTTTGGAATAAATCCATACCGGTGGGAAAATATCGCTATTATGATGGTATGCTTTATTTTCTTAATTTCCTGGCTCTTTCCGGTAATTATAAGATATACACGCCGCAAGGCGCAAAAGCAGATGCGCAAGATTTTACCCCATTTTATACTGTGGACAAACAGTTGGTCATTGCCGACTTTGACAAAATCGAAAATGGTCATGCCTATATGCAGCATGCGAGTAGCTCTAATGCAGTATGTAAGAAATCTCAAGATCCAACAAACGCAGCAAACAATGTGTTGGCTGTCACTCCTGGAGATTGGGATGAATATGTGATGCTTAGAGTCAATCTTCCAGAAGGAAGAACATTGGGTAAGGACTATTCGCAGCTCGATTTTGACATCTTGTATGATAAGAACGGCGATAATGCTAATCAGGATTTAAAAGTATGTATAGGTTCAACTGACAATCTTGTTTATAAAGAATCCACAGGTTCCAAATCGACTCATGGAATATGGCATCATGTGACAGTAAAGAATGCCAATACCACAATGTCTGCCAATCCATTCCGACTGTATATAGGAATACGTACACGTGACGCTAAGTTTTATCTTGACAATGTGCGTCTAAAACCGACCTATGATGTCACAACGGGTATAGGGCATGACGTATCTTCCCAACGCATTGCCAAAATCCAGTATTTCAATACCCGGGGACAAACTCTTCCCCATCCTTGTACGGGGGTGAATATCGTGAAACGCACGTATGATGACGGGAAGACGGAGACAATGAAATATTTTATGAAATAAGAAATGTATCGTGCCCGAAATCTTTATGGCTTTTCGGGCACGTCTCTTTTGATGAAAAAGGAAAGTCCCATATATTTGTATCTATGAAGCACAGGGGTGGACAATCTTACACTTTGCTGATGGTTGTGGCAAGCATGGGGCTTGGCATATTGCTTGCGGGGCAAATGTGGCTCCGCATGGCTGTGGGGCTGTGGCTGTCCATGGCACTCACCGTCCTTGTTCCTGCCTTCCTGTTATACAAGTATAGACTGGCACAGAGCTTTTTGATTCTGGCCTGCTTCTTCTGTTTGGGCGGTTGGCTGTGCTCTCTGCATATAGAGAGGGGCATGGTAAAGATGCCACAGGACTATGTGGCTTATGAGGCCGTCGTGTCAGATTGTCCCAAGCCCGATGTGTGCGAACTGCAGGTGTTGCGGATCAATGCCGGACAGATGGCGGTGCCGTTCAAGGTTCGTGCCAAGGTCGACACTACGTGTCATCTTCGGGTGGGTGATGGGGTGGTGGCCTCCTCTCGTCTCTATGGCATCCATCGTCCGAGAAATGCCGAAGACTTCTATCCTCGTTATCTCCTCAGTCATGGCTTTGCCGCCTCCACCCGTCTCTATCCGCGACATTGGCAGAAGCGGCAGTTGAGCACAACCCGGTTGTCCATGTTTGAACGGATAACCATTCTCTGCCGGATGTCCCGTGACCGATTGCTGGAGAAAGCCAATCAAGCGAGGATGAGTGCCTCGTCGCGTGCCTTGCTCTATGCCATGACTGTAGGCGACCGCAGTCTGATTACGTCCTCCTTGCGAGAGGACTTCTCCCGTTCCGGTGTGGCGCATGTACTGGCTTTGTCGGGTCTTCACTTTGGCATGGTTTATGGCATCCTTTTGCTGCTCCTTCATCCTTGGCGCCGCAAGGTGTCCGCCAAGATACTCACGTTGCTGGCGGTTTGGGCATATGCCTTCTTCGTCGGCTTGTCGCCCTCGGTGCTGCGCACATCGACAATGCTGACAGTCTATGCCCTGCTTGATTTGGACTACCGCGCCCACGATGCCATCAGCGTGCTTTCCTTTGTGGCATTGTTGTTACTGCTCTTCAATCCGCTGATGCTCTATGACGTGAGCTTCCAGTTGTCCTTTGGATCTGTGCTTTCCATCCTCTTGTTCTATCCCCTGTTTGTCCGGCTTTTGCCGTCCGACTTTATCTATCGTCACCGAATCATCGGTTGGCCGATAAGTTTGGGCTTCCTGTCCATTACCGCCCAGATGGGTACGGCTCCTTTGGTGGCTTATCATTTCGGCACCTTCTCCACCTATTTTCTTCTCGCCAACTACATCGCCATTCCGCTGGTGACGGTCACCGTCTATCTGGGCATGCTCTTCTTCTTGACGTTGAGCTTGCCATGGCTTAATGGTCAATTGTCCATGATTTTGGACACGGTGCTGCACTGGCTGTCTGCATTTACCCACTTGGTAAATGCTCTGCCTGGAGCGACACTCAGCGGTTTGCATCCCGCCGCTTGGCACGTGGCAGGATGTTATATACTCCTTGCCCTTGCTTATTATGCGCTGAGGCTCAAGTTGCCCAAAGGCTGATGTGGGCGTAGAGTTGGAGGGTAAGAATAAAAATCCGCCGGACCCCATCACAATATCAAGTGGTGAAGTCCGGCGGATTTCTTGTTGGTTGTCAAGTTACTTGTAAGCGTTTACGATGTCAAGCACGTAGATGTCGTGATAGCCACCCTTTTCGCCATACCATTTCTCAATCTCTGGGTCGAGGAACGACTCGGGCTTGATGGCATCCTTGTAGAGCTTCTTGCACTCCAAGGTGAGGCGTGCTTGCTCGTAGGTGATGTTGCCGAGGCTGGTCTCGACAGGTTTCAGTCCGGTCTCTGCCGCCTTGTCCAAGTCGCGTCCCGACTTGCTGCCGCAGAAATTGTAGATTTTGCGTGCTTCCTCGCTGTTGCCGAGGAACGAGAGTGTCACATATTCGTTGTGCTCGATGAGGTGATGAGTGTAGCGCTCCGGGCGGATGAAGATGACCGCAACCGGCTTGTTCCACAGCCAGCCAATGCATCCCCAAGAGGCTGTCATCATGTTAAACTTATCTTTGTCGCCCGCTGTGACGAGCATCCATTCCTTGCTGATAGTCTCAAAGAAATTGTCCTTGAGAGTTTTCACGTCAATCTTTTCCATTCTTGTCTGTGTTTATAATTTTCCTGCAAAAGTAGTAATTTTTCTCTACTTGTGCTTCTTTTGCCCACGAATTATTTAGATAAGGGGGATTACAAGCGGGGGAGTTTGTGGAGAACAGGCGGACTAATAACTTTTTCACCGCGGTGAAAATTTTGTTAGTGGCACACTAACGACCCGTTAATGGCACACTAATGATTCGCTACAGGGCGAGTAAATACTTTTTAATGTGAACTTACTTTACAAAGATTTCTCCATTCCGCTCATTTGCACTAACTTTGCACGTCCTTTATGTAAAATAGAGAATCCGATGAAAACAGAACTTGAGAAAATGAGGAGTCAGGAGATGTATTATTTCTCCGATCCAGAGATATTGTCGCATCTGGTGCATGCCAAGAAAGTGTGTGCCCGGCTGCAGACCATGACCATCTTTGATGAAGACTATCGCAGCGTGATGGAAGATTTGATACCGGGCTTCCCCAAGACTGCGACCATTTGTCCGCCGTTCCATTGCGACCATGGAAGGGAGATACATATCGGGGAGCATGTGTTCATCAACTACAACTGCACGATGCTCGACGGTGGCGGCATCACTATTGGCAACCATACGCTGATTGGTCCCAATTGTTCCCTCTACACACCCCAGCACCCGATGGATCCTGTAGAGCGGCGTGAACCGAAGGAGACCGGTTATCCCGTTGTCATCGGAGACGACACTTGGTTGGGAGGCAACGTCACGGTTTGTCCGGGCGTGACCATAGGCAGCCGTTGTATCATTGCCGCAGGAAGTGTGGTTACCCGGGATATACCCGATGACTGCATGGCTGCGGGGAATCCTGCCGTAGTGAAAAAACGGTTTGAAAGAAAGTAGAAAAAGACATGGGCTTATGTACCTCAAATATGGATACATAAGCCCATGCTGTTTTTTTAGCGGACAAGAGAATCTTTTAGAGTCTGATTACCTTGAAGGCTTTGGCAGGGATGGTCAAGTTGACAATGTTGCCACGTCCCTCGATGGAACTCTCTTTAGGCACCACATTATCCTTGTGGCGGAGAGAATTCTCAGCATTTTCATCGGCCTGCATGGTCTGGCAAGTGCCCAGTCCCAATTGCTTTACACCCTTGAAGGTGAGGGTGATGTCTTGCTTCTCGGTGGAAGTGTTGGCAATCTTGACAATATACTGTTTGGCGTTCTTGTCGTAGACAGCCGAAGCATAGAGCCCCTCAGCGCCAGTCACAGGTTTGCCGTTCTCGGTGAGTTTCAGCACGTTAGTTCCCTTGTTGGTGGAATAGAGCATCTGCACATACCAGTTGGCTGAGCGCACACTCTCCGTGTTGTTGAACCAGATCAAGTCGGGGCGCCACTGCCATCCGTCGACATGAGAGAAGAGGGGAGCGTAGGTGCATTGCCATACCACATCCGCATTGCGCTCCAATCCGGTCATGAAAGCAGCCTCGCTGAGGGCAGCTTGCCAGTTGTTGCGGCGGTTCTTGTTGTGGCAGGCATACTCGCCGGCAAACACCTTGGGCCCTTTGCGGTCGTAGTTGTCATATCGGGCGGCACTCTTCAAGAACCAGTCAGGATCCTTATAATAATGCTCGTCCACAAGGTCCACCTTCAGTTCCTTCATTTTCGCCCAACCTTGGTTGAAGCGGTCGCCGTCGGCACTTGGACCAGATGAACCGCAAATCTTCATTTTCGGATATTTGGCGCGGATAGCTTTGACAAACGGAGCCAAGCGCTCAGCGTATAAAGGTTCCCACTGCTCGTTGCCGATGCCTATCTGCTTGAGGTTGAATGGTTCCGGGTGTCCCATTTCGGCACGCACCTTACCCCATTTGCTGGTCACAGGACCATTGGCAAACTCAATCAAGTCGAGCGCGTCGTCGATATATGGCTGCAAGTCTTTCGGGTTGACATAGGCTTTGGCATCCTTCTCTCCATTCTGATATTGGCAAGCCATGCCACAGTTGAGCACAGGCAGTGGCTCGGCACCGATTTTCTCAGAGAGCAGGAAATACTCATAGAATCCCAGACCATAACTCTGGTAATAGTTGGGGTAGAGTCGGTTGGAAATGGCATAGATCCAGCGGTTCTCGTTGAGCGGACGGTTTTCCACTGGGCCTACCGTGTTCTTCCACTGATAGCGTGTGGCGAGATCGGCACCCTCAACGATGCAACCGCCAGGGAAACGGAAGATGCCGGGATGCAAGTCTTCCAAGTCTTTCACCAGGTCGGCACGCAGTCCGTGCCAGTTGTCGCCAGGGAAGAGCGAGATATGGTCGGCATCCACACCATTCTGTCCTTCCAGGATGATGCGCAGGAAACCTTTCTCATCGGTGCGGTTGGATGTCAGCGTGGCGGTGTATTTCTGCCAATCGTCAGTAGTTGTCTCTATCTTTTTGCGGTCGAGAATGTCGTTGCTGCCGCTGACCAGCTCTATGCGGATGCGGGCTTTCTTCCCGTTTACCGCAGGACGCAAATAGGCAGAGAAGTCATAGGTCATGCCCTTACGCAGTCCGATGCCGAAGAATCCATGGTTCTCCAGTCCGCTCACCTTGGCGCGGTGTCCCGGATAGGCGATGGTCACATAGTGCGGGTTGCGCTCGAAGGCAGGGCGTTCGGCAGACACCGTGACCTTGCCGTAAGTGTCCCAACCCATCAAACTTTGGGGAAACTCAAACGACCGGTTCTCAATCAAGTCGGCATAAAGGCCGCCGTCGGCACCGAAATTGATGTCTTCAAAGAAGATTCCATACATGGTGGGCTGGATAGGTGCGCCCTTCTTGCCGGCATCCACCGTGAACTGATGCTGTGCACTCAAGCTTGTCGACGAAAGAGCGGCAAGCAATAGGAGATTCAGAAACTTGCTTTTCATTATTTGTTGGTTGATTGGTTATTGTTGCAAAGTTAGTGCAAATCGAGAGGAAATGGAATGAATTTATTCATTTCTTCTTCCGAGTGCCGCCTAACTTATGCAAAGTTAGTGCAAATATCTGAAAAACAAAACGGAAAGCCTCTTTTATTGTTGTTGCAACACTCAAAAGAGAAGGAAAAAGCCGCAAATGGAACCGGCAAAGATGTCCTAAAGAGCAAAAGAGCTAATAAATAAGGTATACCTTAATTCCGCAACACTATAGTTTAACATTATTTATAAGTGCCTGAGCAACAAAAAGTTGCCCAGGATTTTGCCATGTCAGAATTTTCACTTACCTTAGTGTTGCGAAAAGAAGACACGCAAAACTCTAATATGACATGGCAAAGATACAAATTAAATCAGAGAAACTCACTCCTTTTGGAGGAATATTTTCAATCATGGAGCAATTTGACTCCATATTGTCTTCTGTAATCGATTCTACATTGGG
>JBNMIE010000089.1:0-9634 GCA_050873125.1 Prevotella sp. | reverse complement strand
GGATGGTGTTGCCAAACTCATTCCTGGTATGTGCATAGAGGCACAAGACATGGTGGCTACAGAAACAGAAAAGATTACGTGCCAAGAAGAGGAACGTTCTCGCAAATATTATCAGACCAAGACCTATTTTGCCAGTGACGATCCACGCTCCATCAGCGAATGTGAGCTGAAATCGCTACATGGTGAACATTTGGCTAACATTCGCTACATTCCATCATGCCGCTTAACGTATATTTTGGAGTCAAGAAACGATAGCAATGGAAATGGCTTTGCTTTTGACACCAAGACTGGCGACTGGATAAGCAATGACCGATTGGCTCGTATCCAAGCAGAAGCAGACAAGAATCCAGAAGAAGCTGACAGAACTAAGTTCGTCAAATTGTTTACTGAGACCACAGCCAATGCGATATATATCCAACCTCTGCAAGCCTTGTTGCTCAGGGACAAGAATGCAGTACGCACCTTTCTCTATGCCTTCAAGCAAGCCATCGAGGATGTCTTCCAGATAGAAGGCAGCGAGATGGGAGCTGAGGTCATGGGAGAAGGAGCCACACCTAACATTCTCATCTACGAGAATGCGGAAGGCTCTCTCGGTGTACTGAGTCGTTTGGTCAATGAGCCATCCGCCTATATGGATGTAGTCAATAGAGCTTATGCCATTTGCTTCAACAAGCCTGAGCTAACTCCAGACGAGCTTAACGAACTCACCCCAGCAGATTATTCCAACCTGCTCAACTACTATAATCAGCCATATCATCAGCAGATTGATATTCGCAAGATTTACAGTACATTAAAGTTGATGCAGGAAGCCAAGGTAGAGCTACACGGAGCTGGACAAACACTCAGTTATGATGAGCAATATGCAGCACTCGAAGCGGCAAGAGACCATAACAGTTCCACCGAATATGAGTTTCTGAAATACTTGTACGAGCATCATCTTCGCTTGCCAGACAAGGCTCAGCCGATGTTCCCAGAGGAATACTATGTGCAGCCAGACTTTATGTATGGCGACCGTATCGTGGTATTCTGCGATGGCACACCACATGACCGCCCTGAGGTTCAGCAAGATGACCGAGAGAAGAGAGAAGTGCTTGAAGACGCCGGTTTCGTTGTCTTGGCATGGCACTATGCCACACCATTGGAAGACTTCGTCAGCCAATACTCTGATATATTCACCCCAGTAAAATAAATGATATGGATTACAAGACTGGTACATTGATAGAATTTAGGAATCGTCCTTGGGTTGTTCAGCAATCTGGGGAAGATGACCTCATGATCATAAAACCTTTGGGAGGTACAGACGCAGAAACGATAGGTCTCTACCTGCCACTTTATGGGGATGAATTGCAGATTCATTCCTACAACTTCCGTCGCCCTACGGCAGAAGACATCGGAAAGAATGGTTACAAAGCATCTGCAAAGGTGCTTTACAATGCCTGCCGCTTGTCGTTCCGCGACATTGCTGGTCCTTTCCAATGTTTAGGAAAGTTGTCGTTTGAGCCACGTCCATATCAGATGGTTCCGCTGATTCTTGCCCTCAAGCAAGAGCGCATTCGCCTTCTTATTTCCGACGACGTTGGTATTGGCAAGACCTTGGAGTCTTTATTGATTGCCAAGGAATTGCTCGACCGACATGAGATAACTCGCTTTGCCGTGGTTTGCCTTCCTCACCTCTGCGAGCAGTGGCAAAATGAAATCAAGGATAAGTTTGGCCTGGATGCAGAAATCATCCGTTCCTCTACCATCAGTCGCTTGGAGAAGAAGTTGCGTCCAGACCAGAATGTATTCCGTGACATCCCTTATCAAGTCATATCCATTGATTATGTCAAGCAAGACAACAAGCGCAACATCTTCCTTGACCATTGCCCAGACTTTGTGATTGTGGATGAGGCGCACACCTGCGCCAAGCCTACGGGAGCCAACAAGTACCAACAGCAGCGTTATCGCTTGCTAAAAGATTTGTCTGACAAGCCAGACCAGCAGTTGGTTCTCTTGACCGCTACACCTCATAGTGGTCAAAGTGAGGAGTTCCAGTCGCTCATTGGTTTGCTGAATCCTAAGTTCGAGAATTATCAACTTCAGACCGCTGACGAGCGTGAGGAACTATCTCACTATTTCGTGCAGCGTCGCCGTGCCGACATCAAGCAGTACTTGTGCAATGAAGTCGTATTCCCAGAACGTGTACGCATAGACAAGGACGAATATTCCTATACCCCAGAGTATCGTAACCTCTTGGGGCAGCTCATCGAATATGTAAAGAATGGAATCCAGAAAGTTTCAGGAGCTGACAAGCGTAAGCAACGTTACATCTACTGGGACTTGCTGGCTTTGATGCGTGGTGTGATGTCCAGTCCTGACGCAGGTATCAGTATGCTGCAAAACAAGATAGACAAGAGAGAAGATTCATCGTCAGCCAATACTGATGATGAGTCCGAACAAGTATATGTATTCAATGACCCTTTGAAGGACTTGTTGAATGCAGACGATGTTGTGCCGGAGGCTTTGGAAACAACCAGCAATACAGATAAGAAAGAGTTCACTCATTTCATCGAGCAGTTGGAACACATCAAAGCTACCGACGCTGACGAGAAAGTGAAACAAGCACTCGACATCGTGAAGTTTTCTCTTGACAGTGGTATGAACCCTATCGTGTTCTGCCAATACATTCAGACGGCAGAGTATGTGGGCAAATATATCACCGAGAAATTGGCTGCCAACAAGAAATTTAAGAAAGTGGTAGTTGGCATTGTCACCAGTCGCCTTGCCGACGAGGAACGCAAGATGAAGATTGATGCCTTGTCACAGGAAGACCGCCATGTGTTGGTTTGTACCGACTGCCTTTCCGAGGGTGTCAACTTACAGCAAGGTTTTGAGGCTGTCATTCATTACGACTTGCCTTGGAACCCTAACCGCATGGAGCAGCGAAATGGTCGTATCGACCGTTTCGGACAAACAGCAAAGGATGTACTGATATCTACTCTTCACTCCAAGAATAACCCTGTGGATGATATTGTGCTCAATGTCCTTTATAAGAAACAGGAAGAGATACGCAAGAAACTCGGTGTCTATCTGCCTATCGCTGACAACGATGCTTCATTGATGGAATCCATCATGCAAAAGATTTTCGATGCCAAGGTTCCTACGAGAGCAGACTACATGGAGCTTTCATTGTTCGACGACGACCCTGAATGGAAACGCCTGCAGGATGAGGAAATCGAGATTCAACTGAAGAAGATGGAGGAGAACGAAAAGATTTCTCATACCTACTTCGCCCACAACAACAAGCAGATGGACCCAACTCGCCTGACAGCCTCTTTGGAAGAAGCCAAATCGGTGATTGGCGGTGTAGAAGATACTCGTGACTTTGTCATCGAGCAGCTTTTGCATATAGGTGTCAGCGTGCAAACCGACAACCTGCCACTTTGCTATAGTTTCAACCTCTTGGAATTGCCAGCCAACTTGCGCCATTATTTCAAGGACAAGGCTACTGCCAAGGGAGTTGTTCGCATCTCCTTCGCATCTCCTACCCCGAAGCACTATATGTACATCGGTCGTAACCATACCTTCGTGGAAGATTTGAGCCGTGCCGTAGTCAACGATTCCGTCAATGGTGGAGAGTTGGGAGCATGCCGTGCTTTGGTGATGGAAACATCAGAGATAGCCAAACGCACCACGATTCTCTTGATGCGTGTTCGCAGCGTTATCCGAGACAAAAAGGTGGAAAACCGGGAATTGGTTGGCGAGGAAATGATATTTGTGGGCTATCGTGGCAAAATAGACTACCATGATTTCCTTACCCAAGAGGAGGCTAAGCAACTGTTCCTCCATGCACAGGCATCTGGCAGTATAGACTTGCCTACCCAGAAGACATTGCTCACTAATTCCATCCGCTGGATAACCGACGAGAAAACACTCCGTCAGCATACGGATGACATCGCCCTCGAAAGAGCTTCCCATTTGGTGGATGCCTTCTCTAAGTATCGCACTTACCTAAAGGCATCAGAATATCAGGTGGTAGAACCTGTATTGCCAATGGATGTGATAGCTGCTTATTTGTTCGTACCGAAATTATAAATATAGACATGGATTATACAAGCATTCACATATATGGTCATCTCTTATCGGATGACATCTTACACAATATAGAGCGTGACAACACGTATGAAGGCAACAGAGAGCAGGACTTTGCCATGGACATCCCTGTTTCCGCTGCCATCGACTACGTGTGGAGTAGTCTTCGTAACGACTGGAACTTCTATAAGGAGCGTGCTGGCAACGAACGTTTGGTCAACAAGGATCCATACGGCACTCGCCGTGCCCGTGACCTGATGGAGCGTCTCTTGCAAAGCCTCGGCTATTCACTCGACCGCCAAGCCACCAACATCGAGGTGGCTGGCACTGGCTATGATATTACCTATACTTGCCAACCATTAGGCAAAATGCCTTTCATCGTTATCGGTGAAAACATCAGTGCGGATGGCGGCATAGATACCTTGGACAAGTGCTCGCTCGACTATCGTGCCAAAGGCGGCATGCGCAAGAAGTCGGCTCACGCCACTATGCTCGAATACCTCAATGCCACAGAGAATGTTTATGGCATCATCAGCAATGGTCAGATTCTCCGTCTGATTCGCAACTCTGGTCAGTTGGTGAAGCTCACCTATATTGAGTTTGACCTTCACCGTATGTTGGAGGAAGACAAATATACCGAGTTCTGCCTGATGTTCCGCCTGCTCCATGCCTCTCGTTTTCATGCCGGTGGTGACGAACCTTGCGTCATGGAACGATGGTTTAACATGAGCATCGAGTCGGGCAACCGCATTCGCAATGGTCTGTCGCTTGCCGTACAGAAGACCATGGAGGCTATCGGCAACGCTGTGCTTACATCAGAGGGCAAAGGCAACGAGGCTTTGCGCCATGCTTTCACGGAAGGCACGATGGATGCAGCCAAGCTGAACAAGGAGTTGATTCACTTCATCTATCGCTTGCTCTTCCTCTTCATCATCGAGGAGAGAGGATTGGTCTATCAGATACCCGACAGTCCTGACGCTCCCGACTATAAGCAACTCTGTGAGTGGCAAGACATCTATAAGAAGTATTATGCGGCAAGCCGCTTGCGCCACCTCTCTGAACTGGCTTATTTAAAGCAACGTCAGTATTTCGATTTGTGGCAAGGATTGATGGACACATTCCATCTATTCGAGCCTGACACCTTTGGTGAGCGTCTGGGCATCAAGCCGTTGGGTGGCGTACTCTTTGGAAGAGAAACACTTCATTGGCTCAAGCAATGCCAAGTGAGCAACCGTGATGTGCTCACAGCGTTCAGTGCCCTCAACGAGTTTACCGATGAACGACAGCAACGAGTAAAGATTAATTATTCCTCACTGGATGTGGAGGAGTTTGGTTCTGTATATGAGGGCATTCTCGAAATGCGCCCATTCGTGCAACCTGGTGTGAGCGCTGCCGACTGGCAGTTTGGTTTCGTGGGTGGACTGGATCGTCAAAGCACCTCTTCTTATTATACTCGCCCAGACTTGGTGCAAAACCTCATCAAGACTACACTCGAACCTGTTATCAAGGAGAAGATTTCAAAACTCACCTCAACTGAGGAGAAAGTAAAAGCTTTGCTCAACATGAAGGTATGCGATGCGGCAAGTGGTTCTGGACATATCGTTTTGGCGATGGCTCGCACTATCGCTTGGTACATCTGTACCCTCCGCACAGGTGAGGATAACCCTGCCTCTTTGGATTATCGTCAGGCACTGCGTGAGGTCATCTCTCGCTGTGTTTATGCCGTGGATTACAATCCTGATGCGGTGGAACTTTGCAAGGTGGTGTTATGGATTGAGGGCTATTGCGCAGGTAAGCCTCTCTCCTTCCTTGACCATCATATCCGTTGCGGCAACTCTGTATTGGGAGTATCCGACCTACAGATGCTGATTGATGGTGTACCCGACAAGGCTTTGACAGCAGATGATAAGGACACCTTGAAGGCTTTGAAGAAGATGAACCAAGAAGCGATTAAAGCCGTAAATGGAGACAGTGGCAACGAGCAGCTTCTTGGTCTGGAAAACTCCTTTGGAGTGGAGAGCATGACTGCCGCCCAAATAGGATTGGCAGACAAGATTCGCTTTATCAACCATCTGCCAGAAGACACCTTGGAAGAGGAAATCATCAAGCAAGAGCGTTGGAAGGAATTGATGGATTCTGCACGAGTGGATTGCCTGCGCCGTGCTTGTGACATCTATACTTACGCTTTCTACAAGACCGTGAAGCATGATGAGATTCTTAAAGAAAATGGTGGAGTAAATGGTAACTTGCTATTAGAAGCTGAAGTGCCATATACCAAGACTGTGATGCGTGCGCTCCAAGAAATTGATGTAATGGAATGTGCAGAAAAGAACAAGCCATTACCAACATACTACTGCGAACTTTCAAAAGACTTCAAGTCTGAGGTAAAACGTATAGCACTGGAGCAGCGTTTCTTCCATTGGTGCGTGGAGTTCCCTGAGGTGTTCGCTGCCAATAAGGGATTTGACGTGATGTGCGGTAACCCACCTTGGGATAAGATTAAGGTAGAAGACAAGAAATGGTTTGAGAGCCATGGTCGTGCCGACATTGTAAATGCAGGCACTGCAAGCCAACGCAAGGAAGCCATAGCAGAACTGCCTTCTACTGACCCTATTTTATATGATGAATACACCAAAGCTCTCAGTGATGCTGAGAGCCTTAGCCGTTTCGTGCGTTTTGCTGGTAGATTCGATCTTACTGCGACTGGTGATATAGACCTATATCCTATGTTTGCAGAGTTATGCCTCTCTTTCTCTAAAGAGGCATGGGGACTTGTTATGCCTACAGGTATAGCCGTAAATGATAGCAATAAGGCTTTCTTCTCCAAACTTATTGATGAAAATAGACTCGTCTCTATTTACAGCTTTGAAAATGAAGAAAAGCTATTTGAAATCCATCATAGTTTTAAGTTCTGCTTGTTAACTTGTTGTGGGAAAAAAAATGTGCCTCATGAAGTTAAAGGTGGATTTTATTTAAGAAGAGTTGACCATCTATTAGACCCTCGTCGTATATATACATTGCAGACAAGCGACTTTGCCAGATTGAATCCAAACACGAAAACATGCCCAGTATTCCGCACCAGCCGTGACGCAAAACTGACTGCTAAGATTTATCGCAACGCTAACATTCTCTTGAATGATGTCACTGGAGAGAATCCTTGGAACATCAAGTTCTCTCGCATGTTAGATATGTCTAACGATTCCTACCTTTTCCGCACATACGCCCAATTAACAGAAGTGGGGGCAACATTGGACGGAAACACATTTACCACACCTGAGGGTGAGGAATATGTTCCTCTCTATGAAGGCAAGATGATATGGCATTATAACCACCATTATGGAACTTGGCCAACAGAAGGCGAACGTCCAAACTCTATCAATATGCCATCATTGGATGAATTGGCAAATCCTGATAGTTGCATCATGCCATGGTATTGGGTGCCATTGACTGCCGTAAACGACAGATTGGTAAAGAAGGACAAGGATGGGAATGTGATTTGGGAGTGGAAGCATAAGTGGTTGCTTGCATTTAGAGATGTAACAAATGCTATGACCGAAAGAACATTCATTGTCTCGCCTATTCCCGACGCCAAAGGCGTCGGGAATACAGCCACGCTCCTCTACGCGGAGCGTGGCTGTATGCCCGGGGCTGCGCTTTATGGCATGATGTCATCATTGATATTCGACTACTGCTCAAGACAGAAAATCGGAGGCACACATGCCAGCATAAATTACGTCAAGCAATTTCCAGTCCTCACCCCCGACCAAATTCCCTCAACCATGCAATGGCAGATCGTGAAGCGAGTAGCGGAACTATGCTATTTCAACCATGACATGGATGGTTGGGCATCAGAGCTGTGGGAGGAAATGAGCGAGACGCAGCGCGAAGAACTTCCTCAGCTGGGACAGCAACAGCCATGGACATACCTTCCAGAGCGCAGAGCCATCCTCCAAGCCGAACTTGATGCCATCTTCGCCCACCTCTATGGTCTCAACACCGAAGATCTCCGCTACATCTTAGACCCAGAAGATGTCTGCGGCAAGGGTTGCATCAACGAGACATTCCGAGTACTGAAAGACAACGAGTTGCGCCAATACGGCGAATACCGCACCAAGCGCCTCGTTCTTGAAGCATGGAATAAATTTGGATATGACAATTAAATGTAAAAAATATGACACATGATTTAACAACATCAGCTATAGAACGCCAAAATGTTTTAAACAACAATATGGCGATTCCACGTATCCAAAAGATTTTGGATGTCGAGGCTTATCATTTTGAAGGGAAATACTATTTGACTAAACAAATGGTAGCAGACTACTATCAAGTTGACACAAGAACAATTGAGAGATATACAGAAAACAACAAGGAAGAATTAGAACGTAACGGATATTTTTTATGTAAAGGTAAACGTCTGAAAGACTTTAAGTTACAATTTGGTCCCGACAAAAATGTCGGAGCCAAAACCACTTTCATTGCACTATTTGACTTCAGGGCTTTTCTCAACATAGGAATGCTCTTGGCAGAAAGCGAAAAAGCCAAACACGTTCGCAGCACAATTCTTGACATTGTTATTTCCACCATCAATGAAAAAGCAGGTGGAGGCACTAAGTATATCAACTGGCGTGATAAAGGTTTTCTACCAGCCGCTATTCAAGAAGACAATTATCATAAGAATCTTACTTCTGCTATCTTTCTCATCAAAAACAGAAAAGGTTGGGCTGGTTTCCATTTTCTCCCTATGATGGAGGCATACATTTGGCATGTAGCAGCAGGCAACATAGGCAAGGATTTACTACAGAGATTAATCCATTCTGTTATAAATGGTGAAGAACTTGACGAATCAACAAAACTTGAAGTAATTCATGCCATGGAGAAAAGTCCTTTATATTCTGAAGAAAATGAGCAATGTTCTTTATAAAAACAGCTATGGAATTAGAAAAGTTATTAAGAACAATGCAACCTGCTTGCGCCCTATCAGGCGCACCCAGAGAAATCCTAACTGCTTGATGATTGGCAGTTAGGATTTTTGCTTTTATGAAATAGCCGATTTTTTGCCGACACGGTTCGCTGCTAATAGAAAACGAGCCAGACTGCTGCCTTCGGCTTAGTCTGACTCGTTGACGGATTACTCAGTTAGAGGTTTTCAAGCTTCAAGACGGGGCGCTACACCAGGTCCTTATGCATGTTGTTCGCCTCAATCATCACTCTGTCGCTCTCGCTCATAATCGTGGTGAAGTTCTTGTAGCGCATTGCTGCGGTGAAGGCTTTGCGCGAGAGGTTGTTCTCGTTGGTCTGCGAAGCGAGGAAGCGCAGAGAGCAGCTCTCGATGTTGGCGGTGGCAGAGAAGTCATCGTATTTGTCTGCCGGCTTGGTGTTGATGCCGAGATAGAACGTGCCGAGGTCTCCGAGCTGCACCTTTTTGCTCTGTGCCACGATTTCGAGCAGACAGTCGACGAACGACATCATTACTCCCGTTACCACGCCTCGCGGATATCCGATGTTGTGTTCCATCATGTGGGTGATGAGCTGACTGAAGGTAACGGTCTCGGTGTGTTTCGCT
>JBNMIE010000088.1:0-9900 GCA_050873125.1 Prevotella sp. | reverse complement strand
TTCCTTATTTGTTCATCCCTCTGCTGAAGTTGTTCATCCCTCTGCTGAAGTTGTTCATCCCTCTGCTGAAGTTGTTCATCCCTCTGCTGAAGTTGTTCATCCCTCTGCTGAAGTTGTTCATCCCTCTGCTGAAGTTGTTCATCCTTATGTTGAAGTTGTTCATCCTTCTGCAAGATTTGTTCATCCTTATGTTGAAGTTGTTCATCCTTCTGCAAGATTTGTTCATCCTTATGCTGGATTTGCTTTTCTTTCTCTTTTAGTTCCTTTTCCCGTTGCATGATGGCAGTGTCACGGTCTTCAATGGCCTTATAGTATTCATCCTCCACATTCATGTCTTGCCGCATTTCTGAATCGGCGGCGGCTGCGGTAAGCATGTGGAGCATATACATCATGTCGGCATCGTCCTCATATTTCTTCTCGTCAATATTGAGCACCTGCTTGTCGTCCGAGTCCTTTTTCGACTGGTCGAAGACGCTGAGCACCTTTTCGAGCCGATTGTTGACACGACCTTTCAATAGTGGAATCTGCACGATGATGCTGTTGTGTGTGAGGCTCTCGACAAAGGGTTCTTCCTTGCCGTCTTTCACAACCTTGCCGTTATAATCATAAACGTCATGATTGACATATACCACAGGCTCTTCGATGTCGCCAACTCTGTGCCCGAGCAGATACACCGCCACCATTGGATAGGCATATCCTTTCGGCGAGTCTTCGCGGATATTTATCTTGTTGCTGTATTGTGCACCGAGATACTGCCGGAAGCGCAGTGTTTCCGTGTCAAGCCAGGTCTTTTGAAGTTCTATCAGCACGACACGGTCTTTCAATCCTCCCTTTTCCGCATCTTTTTCGCGTATGGTCGCAGCAAAGTCGATGCGGAACATAGACAGAGTGTCTCGTGTGGCATTGACATATTCATGTGGGCGCATCTCCACCTTTACCACCTCCTTCTTCAGCAGGGCGGAAAGGATGGTTTTGGATATGCGCTCGTCCGACATGATGTATTTGAATACCGAGTCGTAGATGGGGTTTGCTACATGTAGTATCATAAGCGTTTTTGTTTACGTTGACAATAGATTATGCAAACTTACATATTTTTTGCGAAATATGCACAATAAAGTCCATGAATGTTGTCACAAAAAGGCTGAAATCATTGTTTTCTGCATATGGCAAGGTTGCAAATGGTGGCAGATGGTGGCAACTGTTTGCAACCCATAAGTGCTTGATTGTTAGCGGGTAAAGATAGCGATTGCAAATGTGGCAGATATAAATGAAAATCTAATGCGAGCGATATGAAAAGGCTCGCATTAGATTGGAAATGGTCTTGGTTAGAATGGATAACCGATGGCGAGATGGAGGCTCTGACCATCCTTGAAATGAGGAATGTTGTAGTAGCCCCGCTTGCCGGTGTCGTAGGGCAAGTGGATGCCCACTCCCCAGTCAACTCGGAGCACAAAGAACTCCAAATCATAGCGGAGGCCGATACCTGTTCCCACCGCCATTTGGTCGGCCAGATTCTTGATCTTGAATTTTGAGTTGGCACGGTAGCCATCGTCACGCATCGCCCAAATGTTTCCGGCATCGAGGAAGGCGGCTCCATAGAGGTTGCCGAAGAGACGGGCACGGTATTCCAAATTGGCCTGCAGCTTGATGTCTCCTGTCTGGTCCATGTAGGACAGACGGCTTTGGTCGGTGTAGTAGGCTCCCGGTCCGATGCTCCTTACTGTGAAAGCGCGGATGCTGTTGGCACCGCCCACATAGAACTGTTCGCTGTAGGGTGCCCGCTCAGAGTTGCCGTAGGCCCAGATGATGCCGCCGCTCACGTGTCCCACCAGTTGTGAGTGAGGACTGAGAGCCCAAGTCTTGCGGAAATCTGTCTCAAGTTTGACAAATTGGGCATAGGGATTCTTGAACATCTCCTTGCTCCGCTCATTCCATTTCTTGCCGAATGCCATATAACCCAATGACAAGATGTTGGCAGATTCGCTCAGTGTCGTTTGCCAATATATCGGGCTTTTCATCTCTTTCGGACTGGTGTAGGTAAAGGTGTATTTCATCTTCGGCAGGAACTGGTCTTGCATGGACATGAGCAGATAGGGGTTGTCGTTGAGGATGGTCGCAAATTTCTCTGTCACCTTTTTCATATATTCATATTCCAAGGTGAGTGGACTGAATTCGTGCATCATGGTGGCTGTGGGCTGGAATTTGTAGGTGATTTCGCCCGACACAATGCGGCGCTTGAAGAAACTTGCACGGTTCAGAGTGTTGGTTGAGGCCTTGAGGGTTGTGGAGGGAGAGACATAGAACCTGCGCTTGATGGGGAAGGGGGAGAGCAGGCGGGGCAGTTCCACGGAAATGTCGCCTCCATATTCATAGGAGTTGATATTGTCTTTGCTGCCCTGGCCGCCACCATTGGTCTGCCACTCATAGGAACCGTGGAGGTTGATGTCGAGTTTCTCGCCACCACGGAAGGCGTTGCGCTTGGTGAAACCGAGGATGAGCTCTGGTCCCATTCTTCCTGTAGTCTTTCCCGTAGCATTGGTTTCGATATAGAAATCGTAGGGCTTGTCGAAGATGCAGTTCAGTTTCAGGTCGAGTGTGTCGCAAGTCGATGTGGTGTCGCGGGGAGTGAACGTGAAATTGGTCATGCTGAACAGTCCGGTGTTGGAAATGTTGTTCACCGTCTGCTGGTATTTCTCATAACTATAGGGCTGTTTGGGATAAAGACGCATATCCTTCCAGACCACACGGAGGCGGACAGGAGGTTTCCTGCCGTTGAAGCGGGCAAGGAAGTGGCGGCGGCTGATGCTGTCGCGTAATATATCGGTGTATTGTCTGCGGAAGTCGATTTCCACATTACCTATATACCATTTGCGCTTGGCGCGTTCATCGAGTCCGTTGGCCAGTTGCAGTTGCAGCTGGGCACGTCCTGGATTGCTCAGCGTGTCTGCAAGAAAAATCGCATAGTCGGGCTGATAGTAGAAGTAGCCATTGTTGCGGAAAAGGGTGGAAATGCGGTTGCGCTCCGCATCAAGCAGCGAGACATCGAAAGGTGATCCCTTTTTCACAAGTGCTGCGGATTGCGAGAGGGCGAGGAGGCTGTCCGCTTCCCGAGGGAACTCACGGTATGCCACTGAGTCGACCGTGAAAAGCTTGCCCATATCCACCGTGTAGGCGATTTTCGCCTTCTTGGGATTTTTGTCCGTCACATTCTCATAGGTCACATTGCCATGGAAATAGCCATGGTTGCGGATGAGGTTGGTGGCCACAGAAGCACGAAGGGCAGGATTGACCCAACTCATCAAGACGGGGGCTTTTCCGAAGGATTTGGTCATCCATCTGCCGATGCCGGTAGTGTCGTTGTGAAAGGCATTCCATATCCACAAGCGCATTTGGATAGGGGTGCGGTAGTAGCTGCTGCCGAGCAATGCTCCATTAGGGGCTGTGGCAAGGGCAGCTTCCACTTCCTCTTGGGTGCTCAGAAAGTGGGCACTTTTGTCGTAATTTTTATATTGGATGGGCTTCAGTCCAGTGAAGAGTTGGTCGCCTTCTGGCACACCGCTGGTTGAGGAACATGCCGACAACAGGCTTGTTCCAATGATAATCAGTGCGGAGGCGTATATGCTGATAAGCTTTTTCATCATCTGTTCTTTTGTTTATGGTCGAATGGTTGTTGATGAATCGTTCCGTAGATTCTGCTGCTGCAGAGTGGGCAGGATGGTCTGCTCCTTCTTGAAGTTGAAGATGTCTTTGAAATGGAGTAGTTTGCGGCGCCACATGAAACCGGCACCGAACTCGCCGACATTGCCCTCCAACCAGTCGTAGCTGTCACGGTCGTAGAACACTTTCACATATTTGTTCGAGGTGTCGCTGAGACGGTACTCGAATGTCACATTGTTGAAGAACGATTCGTTTTGATTCTTGACGTCTGCACCGGTGGAGAGCTTTCCGCCCACCACAATGCGCAACCGGTTGTTCCAGAATCGCTTGGCAAACTTGAAAGAGTAGTCTGTGTGCATACGGCCTGCGGCATCAGTGGTGTTGTCCACACCAAAGCTCAAGTCGAGTGTGCGCAGGGCATTGCCGGATATCTGGTTGATCTGACTTTGCAGGAAAGCGCTGAGGGCGCTGTTCATGGTGAAGTTCTTGGTGTTGCCGTCAGCCAAATACATGCCGGTGGTGAGCATGGTCACAGCCAGTTTGCCCCGGTCTTCGATAGACATGGATTGCAGTTCGCTGTGCATGGAGATGTCTTCTGGCGCATCGATAACGAATTCCAATCCCATGTCGTTGAGCGTCTTGGATATGACCACGCCACAATTGAACATCACGATTCTTCCTTGCCCATTGTTGCTGGAGACGGACGATTTCACCTCTTCCAAGGCGGTGATGTGCAGATAGGGATTCATCGGGTCGCCTCGGAATTCCACATAACTGCCATCTTGTATGGTGAAGGTCTTGAGCGGAATCACAGGAAGAGAGTATTTCATCTGGCCATTGCTCAAGGTGTAGCGTCCCCGAAGTTGTAGTCCTTCTATGGTGTTGTACTGCATGCGCAGGGTGCCACCGCCTTCAAGGTCGATATAGTTGGATTGGTCGGCATTGAGTGCGCAGAGAATGTGGGCTGCCTGGTCCACATTGATGCTCATGTCCATGTTGAGGCCGGTCGGGGTGGGGCGGTTGACCACTTCTTCGATAGAGTCGTTGAGATTGGTGAACTTCACAAGACCGTCGAGCTGGTTGTCTGTTGTCAGAGGAGAGTCGCGAAGGATGTAGGTCATGTCCGTAGATCCCAGCACATCCAGCTTTCCTTGCATATTGAGATTGTCAAGAGGTCCACTCAGTCGGGCGAAGACGTTGACAAACGCTTTGCCGAAAGCCTCAGAGCGAAGATTCTCCTTGGCATCGATGATTTGGTAGTTCTCCGCTCTCATCTTCAAGTTGAGCATCATGCGTGACGGATTAGAGAAGTCGAGGTCGCCGACCATTGTGAGGGGGCTGTTGTTGTGGGCATACATCTCGAAGTTCTCGAAGAGCAGGTGGCTGCCGACAATTCTTACCGGGTCATTGTCGAATCGCAGTTCCACACCATAAGGCACACTGATGAGATAGGCGGAGTCGAGATAAATCTCTCCGTCTACCTGAGGCTTGTCGGCTTTGCCCTTCACGGTCAATGTTCCCTCTCCCGTTCCCTTCAGACCGATAATCTGTTGGGGGATGAATCCGTTGACAAGACTGAGCGGTGTGCGGTTCATGTCGAGTTTCGCATCAATTTCGTTGGTGGCTTGTTTATAGGTACCTTCCAGCATGCCTACTTCCCGGTCGTTGCACACCAAGTTGCCGTTCACGTAGTGGGTGCCGTCCCCTTTGGGCATATAGACAAATTCAGAGCCGATGTTGCCCATGGCGCACCCTTCATACACCATATTGTCGATGGCAAGCGATGACGAAACCGACATCTCTTCTTTCGTGTTGATGAGGTGGAAGTCACCATTCACCTTTCCGCAGATTTTTGGCATGTAAGGTATCACTTTCGTGATGTCTGCCAACTCCAATTGGTTGACGCCGACCGTGAGGTCTTGCAGGGCATCCGTGTCGTCTGTGCTGTAGATGCGGAAACCTGTGCCGTCATCCGCCACAAGTTGCACATCGGCAGATACCCGTTGATCCTCCCCAAGGAAAATATAGTTGCTGTCGTTCACATGGAATTTCTTGTAGCCTAAAATGGGGTCTCCATTATTGATGTTGAGCCGTATGCCACCCTGTTCCATGGAGGCTTTCATGCCCAGTCCGATGCCAAGGCGGTTTTTGTCGTCGTAAATCTTGCTGTTGATGAAGGCTCCACGCTCATGCAACCCACCGTCAAAAAGAGCATTGAACACATAGTCGTTCTTGCTGTTGTTTCGTATTTGGGCGGAATAGTTGATGTTGGTCGAATCAGAGAAGAACTTCAGTCGAATGGTGTCCAGTCGAATGCTGTCAACCACCAACGAGTCTATCATCAAGTTTCCATTGATACCTGCCATCGGTGACGTGTTCATGTCGACAAATATATTGGCGAGGTCATAGCCGTAGCGCTTGAGAATCTTGCAGAATGCATTGTTCTTGCCAGTCTTCAGATAGAGCGACATGGTCGGCAGGTGCTTTCTGAGAAGCAACTGGTTGATGTATTTGTCGTTCATCTGTTTCTTTACTTCAGCGAGCAGGCTTTCGCCTTCTTTCATCAGAAGTTCGTATCCGCCTTTTACATGTGCGTCAAGATCGAAGTCGCCACAAGTCAGGCATACTGTTGTGGTGTCACGGTTGGTCAGGGCGTCAAGCGAGAGGTCTTGCGGATAATAATACTGCTTGCTGTCCTTGAGGACTATGCTGCTGATGAAAGCGTTCACCTTGTGCGACTGCTTGAGGTCACTGTCTATGTCTATATGGGCACATAGGCCGGCGGCCAAGGGCTTGTCCACCACTTTCAATTTGTAGAGGTCGGCTTGACGCAAGTCACATGCAACAGTGCCTCTCATTATTTTCTTGCTCATCAGGGCTGCCAAGGTGATATTCCCGTCAAGTAGCGGTGTGTGGCTGTCCAGGTTGGCGTTGATGTTGCCGTTGGCAATCTTGGCATCGGCTTTGATGCCACTCATGTCATATCCTGCATAGCGGAATCTGTCTACACGGGCTTTAGCCGATAGACGTGTCTTGGAAGAGAAAATGTCTGTGCCACATCCCTGAGCCGTCAGTGTGCCCGAGAATGGAGACAATCCATAGTGGGGAAGAAAATGTTGTAATTGGAGATTGTGTGCATTCACATTCACGTTGTATGCCATGCGGGGCAGGTCGAGTTCAGCTTTGGCTTTCATCGAACCTCTGCCTTCTGTAGTCAAGAGATCAGCCAAATATTTCTCTCCGTTGACGGCAATCGTTCCTTTCATTCCAATGCCGGAAGGAATGTTGACTGTCTTGTTGATTTCCTTGTCAAGCAGTGCTGTCACAAAACCGAGATTGTAGGTGTGGGCATCCAAGTCTATCTTCGCTTTCAAGTGCTTGAGGTCGGTTAAATTCTCCGCAAATCCTTTGGCATAAGCGTGGAAGGCTGTGGGCAGTTTGATGGACAGCCCGGTGATGTCGATGCGTTTCATGTTTCCGCTTGCCACACCCTTGACCGTCAGACTTTGGTTGGGCCAACGGCGGATAAAGTCTGTAGGCATGCTTCCCATAAAGCGCATGATGTCCTGCTTGCCGAATGCTCCATCCAGTTTCACATGAAGTTTCCCTGGGTTCTTTTCGTCAAAGGCATTGAAGTCCATATTGACATTGGCTGTCAATGATGACTCGGGTGTGGTAAGCGTCAAATTGGGCAGTATCACTTTGGTGGAATCCAATGCGACAAGACTGGAGAAATGGCTGACAATGATGCCGCTCTTCTCCTTGAAAGACAACTCTTTCAGAGAGAGGTTGAGCTTAGGATCGCAATAATGGAGGGAATCTACCCGCAACCGGACATCTGCCAATGCCAGATGGTTGTAGTCCAAGCCTTTGATGCGCGGTTCAAAATTGTTGTCATATTTCAAGCCTCCTTCTTGCCAATCCAAAGAGGCCAGGGTGTAGTCGTTCTTGTATAGGTCGAAAAATCCGTTTCTTGCCGACACTTTTCCCAAATGGGCTTGCACTTGTAGTGTGTCTCCAGGCATGTGAATGGCAACATCGCTCTTGAAAATGTCGAGCTTGTCCACCTTGATTTTCCAGAAGTTTTCGGTTTTGGTTGTGTCTTCAGGCACAGTGTCGCTCAGTTCCACGTTGATATTCGCTTGAGCGAGCATGGCATTGTCCACCCGAAGAGTTTGTTTGTCGAGGTTGATGCCGTGACTTTGCAGCGTCAATTGTCCTACGGTGCCTTTTACCCGAGCTTCATGGATAAAGTTTGTAGTGTTCATCTTCACGTCGCTGAAGTCGAGGCGGTCCACTTCCACTTGGCTTTTGAACAAAGGCAAAAGCTGCACACTCGCCACGAGTTTTCTCACATCCGCCACCGTGTCTTTCACTTGCGGCAGTGAGTCGTTGGGCTGAATGACCTTTACACCGCTCACACTTAGGTCTAAAGGAAACGACAAATCCACCCGTTGAATGGATATGTCGAGTCCTGTTTTTTCCGAGGCGTATGCCGTGACGTGTCTTACTGCCCAATTTTGGACAGCAGGTATGTATAATAGAATCGCCAATATGGCAAAGATAACGAACGGAGCGGAAACAATTCCGACTCCCCACTTCCAGTATTTCTTCATAAAGGTGTGCGTGTTACTCTATAGCTTTTGCAAAGTAAGCAAATTTTTTTCAAAGAAACGCACAGTTAGCGGAAGAAATGTTCTATATCTCTGCTATTTACCTTTTTCTATGGGTGCGATTTCTCTCCACAGATTGTCGTTAGGCAGCGGGGAGATGACAGAAATAGGATCCTTGGATACGGGGTGTATGAATTCTACCTTATGAGAAAGCAGTGAAATGCTTCCGTCCACATTGCTCCGTTTTGCCCCATATTTTAGGTCGCCCTTGATTGGACATCCCATATGGGACAACTGGCAACGTATCTGGTGATGTCTTCCTGTCATCAGGTTCACTTCCAATAGGGTGTATTTGTCCGAGGCTCCGATAATCTTGTAGTGGAGAATCGCCTTTTTTGAGCGTGCCACTTCCTTATTGTGGGCATAACTCTTGTTCTGCTTCTCGTTTCTCACCAACCAGTCGGTCAGTGTGCCCTCTTCCTCAGGTGGTCGGTTTCTCGTGATAGCCCAATAGGTCTTGTGGATTTCGCCGTCTCTGAACATGTTGTTCAGCCGGGTGAGAGCTTTTGAGGTTTTGGCGAAGACCACCAGTCCACTTACCGGGCGGTCCAGTCTGTGAACGACACCAAGAAACACGTTGCCTGGCTTGTTGTATTTCCGCTTGATATATTCCTTTACAATGTCAGACAAAGGCTTGTCGCCCGTCTTGTCGCCTTGCACGATTTCTCCGCTTTCCTTATAGACGATGATGATATGGTTGTCTTCGTAAACTACTTTCATATTCTTGGGTTGAAGAATGGAATAGAAAAGCGATGCACGGGAATCAGCTTGTTCCCTGTGCATCGCTATTTTGATAAAGTCTGTGTCTTGATTACATGTTCATGCCGCCATCGATCTGGATAACCTGACCGCTGACATAGCTTGACATATCCGATGCGAGGAAAAGACAAACATTGGCAATGTCTTCTGTCTGTCCACCACGACGGAGAGGAATCTTCTTCATCCAGTCCTTGCGGATTTCCTCAGGAAGCTGTGCGGTCATGGCTGTCTCGATGAAACCAGGAGCTACAGCGTTTGCACGGATGCCTTTAGGACCAAGTTCCTGAGCGATAGACTTGGCAAGAGCAATCATACCAGCCTTGGAAGCTGCATAGTTGCACTGACCAGCATTACCATGTACACCCACTACGGAAGCCATGTTAATGATGGAGCCGCTGCGCTGACGGAGCATGACGGGTGAACAAGCGTGGATAAAATTGAAGGCAGACTTCAAGTTCACATTCAGTACTGCATCCCACTGTGCCTCAGACATACGGAGCATCAGTCCGTCCTTAGTGATACCGGCATTGTTGACGAGAATGTCGATAGAACCGAAATCTGCATGTATCTGTTTTACAGTCTTCTCTGTTTCCGCAAAGTCAGCGGCATTGCCTGCATAAGCGCGGCAAGTTACGCCAAGCGCCTCGATTTCTTTGCGGGTTGCCTCGAGACCAGCAGCCATGTCGTCGTTGAGAACGAGGTCGGTGAATGCGATATTTGCGCCTTCAGAGGCGAATTTCATTGCGACAGCCTTTCCGATGCCGCGGGCTGCGCCAGTTATGAGGGCAGTCTTACCTGTTAATAATCCCAT
>JBNMIE010000087.1:0-9903 GCA_050873125.1 Prevotella sp. | reverse complement strand
AGTTATGCTGTTTTAAGTTTTAGCGGACAGCAATAATTATATATATAGAATATAAAAATCCCCTGCAACAAAGCCTTGACTTGTTGCAGGGGATTTTTGTATTCTGTGTTACTTTATTTACTATTCAGAGAAAGCGGCAGCTTCTGCCGCAGCGATGATGTCTTCACGCGACTGCTCTTTGGGTGTAGCCGAGATGTCGCTCAAGTCGAACTCGTCTGCAGCCACTTTTTCCTTTACAGTCTCTTTCACCTCGTCGTCTTTGCCATCCTTGGAATAGACACGTTCCTTGAAGACGGTGACGTGTTTCTTCTCCTCCACGGCCGACTCTGCTATCAAGAAGTCATCCTTCTGCTCTGTACTGGGAACATCAAGGACAGGCTCCTCTTCCATCTTTGTGCGGTTGCCCTTGGCGGCAAACACCTCATCGATGAACTGCGGTTCACGGCGCAAACGCTGGAGTGTGAGCTTGGATGCGACCTGCTGACTCTCCTTCTTGGAGAAGCCTGTTCCCGTACCGCCGTCAAGCCCTTCGATAAGCACCTTGTAGCGGAACACAGGACTTCCGTGCTCGTCTTTCTTCTGCTCAAGCAGTTCGTATTCCAGTTTCACCCGGTTTTTCTGCGACCATTCTATCAGTTTGCTCTTGAAATTCATCTCCTTGTATGCCACCTTATCGATGTTGATAAGTTGGGAAAGGATGCGCTTTTCCATAAACTTCATGCAAGCGTTGTAACCATGGTCAAGATAGAGCGCTCCCACAAGTGCCTCGAAAGCGTTGCCGCCGAGATAACTGTTGTGAGAGTAAGTGTGTCCGCTCGAAAGGATGAGCTGGTTGATACCCATTTCCTGAGCGAGCTTGTTCAGCGTCTCGCGCTGCACAATCTTGCTGCGGGTGTTGGTAAGAAATCCTTCACGCTTTCCAGGGAAGTGCTGGTACACGATATCTCCTACGATAGCGTCGAGGATAGCGTCGCCCAAAAATTCGAGCCGCTCATTGTTGACAGGCTTGCCCTTCTCGTTGCGGCGAGCCACGCTCTTATGCATGAGCGCAAGTTTATAGTAACTGATGTTGTGGGGGTAGACACCGATGATTTGGTGTAAAGACAAATAAAGCTCCTTCTCCTTGCGGAAAGGGAGCCTTATTCTATCAATAATGTTATTCAGCATATTTCTTGAAAATAACACAAGCGTTGTGACCACCGAAGCCGAAGGTGTTGCTCAAGGCAGCACGCACGGTACGTTTCTGAGCCTTGTTGAACGTGAAATTCATGTTGTAATCCAGCTCAGGGTCATTGTCGCCTTCCTCATGGTTGATAGTAGGAGGCACGATGTCATCGTGTACGGCCAGCACACAAGCCATGGCTTCAACAGCACCTGCCGCACCCAGCATGTGACCTGTCATAGACTTGGTCGAGCTGATGTTGAGCTTATAGGCTGCATCACCAAATACTTCCTTGATAGCCTTTGCCTCTGAGATATCACCCACATGAGTAGAAGTGCCATGCACGTTGATATAGTCGATGTCCTCTGGTTTGAGACCAGCGTCATCCAATGCTCTCTGCATCACCAGTTTGGCACCGAGGCCCTCTGGGTGAGAAGCAGTGATATGGTATGCGTCAGCGCTTTCGCCCTCGCCCACCATTTCTGCATAAATCTTGGCACCGCGAGCCTTGGCATGCTCAAGTTCCTCGAGAATGAGGCAACCTGCACCTTCTGCCATCACGAAGCCGTCACGGCTTGCGCTGAATGGACGAGAAGCATGCTGAGGATCGTCGTTGCGTGTAGAAAGAGCATGCATTGCATTGAAGCCGCCCACACCACAAGCGCAGATTGCAGCCTCGGCACCACCACTAACAATCACGTTAGCCTTGCCCAAGCGAATCAGGTTGAATGCGTCTGCCACAGCGTTGCTTGAAGAAGCGCAGGCAGAAGTTGTAGCGTAGTTGGGTCCGTGGAATCCATAATGGATGGAAATCTGACCGGCAGCGATGTCCGCAATCATCTTAGGAATGAAGAAGGGGTTGAATTTTGGACCTGCTTCCTTGTGGGTTGCATAATAAGAAACCTCTTCCTCGAAAGTGCGGATACCGCCAATACCTACGCCGAACACGACGCCGATATTGTTTTTATCAACTTTTTCCAAGTCCAAGCCACTGTCCTTCACACCCTGCATGGCGGCAATCATTGCCAACTGGGTATAGCGGTCGAGCTTGCGGGCTTCCTTGCGGTCAATGAAATCATTGACATTGAGGTTTTTCACCTCGCAAGCGAATTGGGTCTTGAACTGGGAGCAATCGAATGATGTAATAGGCGCAGCACCGCTCACACCCTCAAGCATGTTCTTCCAAGTCTCCTCGGGAGTGTTGCCCAATGGAGTAACGGCGCCAAGACCTGTTACTACTACTCTTTTAAGTTCCATTATATGAATTATCGCAAACTAATTATTTTGCGTTCTCCTCGATGTAAGCGATAGCGTCGCCAACAGTAGCGATCTTCTCAGCCTTGTCGTCTGGAATAGAGATACCGAATTCCTTCTCGAATTCCATGATGAGCTCTACAGTGTCGAGAGAATCTGCACCAAGGTCGTTTGTGAAGCTTGCTTCTGGCTTAACCTCAGCCTCGTCTACACCAAGTTTGTCTACGATGATTGCCTTTACTTTTGATTCAATTTCTGACATAATTGTAAGTTTTTAAAATGTTTATATTCGTTTTCTAATTAAAAAATCGAGTGCAAAGGAACAAAAATAAAACGATACTTGCAAATATTTTATATAAAAACATGCCTTTTCTTGCACAGAAGACCATAATCTGTGCAACTTTCCGGGCTTTTTCAGATAAATAAGCCGTTTCGTTTGCGCCGTTTTAATTAATTTCGTATTTTTGCAAACATAACAAAAACAAACATTTATGTCATTTACAGAACTTTGCAACCAGATATTCAACCAAGCGATTCGTGACTATCACATCACAGACAACGTGGACACTCCCATCAACAATCCGTATGACCGGGAGTCCATCGAAAACCGCTTGTATCTGAAGTGCTGGATCGATACCGTTCAGTGGCATTTCGAAGACATCATCCGCGATCCCCATATCGATCCAGTGGAAGCCTTGTCGCTCAAACGCCGCATCGACCGCTCCAACCAGGACCGCACCGATTTGGTTGAGCAAATAGATTCTTATTTCCGCCAGTACTATGCCGACGTGAAACCTTTGCCTAATGCCACCATCAACACCGAAAGTCCCGCCTGGGCTGTCGACCGCCTGTCTATCCTTGCACTGAAGATCTACCACATGAGGGAGCAGGTGGAGCGCACCGACGCTTCTGCCGAGCACATTGCCAAATGCAAAGCCAAGCTCGCCGTGCTGGAAGAACAACAGAAGGACTTGTCCACAGCCATCGACCAGCTGCTCGACGACATCAAGGCTGGCAGAAAGTACATGAAAGTGTACCGTCAAATGAAAATGTACAACGACCCGGAGACCAATCCGGTGCTCTATCAGAAAAAATAAAACCACTCACAAGTGAAGACCGAACACATCCTGATTATCCGCTTTTCGGCAATGGGCGATGTTGCCATGACCGTCCCGGTGGTGTATTCACTGGCCCGGCAATATCCGCATGTTCGTGTCACCGTGCTGAGCAAACCCTTTGCACGGCCCTTCTTCGAGAATCTGGCACCCAATGTGGGATTCATGGGGGCAGACCTGAAGATGGAATACCACGGCATCAAGGGGCTCAACTCGCTCTACCGACGCTTGCAAGCCAAAAACTTCACTGCCATTGCTGACCTGCACAACGTGCTCCGGTCAAGCTATCTGCGCATGCGCTTCAACCTGAGCCACTACCATGTGGCCCATATCGACAAGCACCGCAAGGGGAAGCGCGACCTGGTGAGCAAGAAGAGCGTGGTGCAGCAGCCCTCCTCTTTCCAGAACTATGCCGATGTGCTTGAGCAGTTGGGCTACCCTGTGAAAATGGAATTCCAGTCCATCTTCCCTCCAGAGGGCGGCAATCTGCGGCTTCTGCCCGAGGCTATCGGACTGAAGAAATCTTTCCAGCAGTGGATTGGCATCGCGCCGTTCGCCGCCCATCAAGGCAAGATATATCCTCCATTACAAATGGAAAAGGTGGTGGAAAAGATTGTCGAGCAGCATCCCAGCTGCCGCATCTTCCTTTTCGGAGGCGGCGACAGGGAGAAAGAGATGCTCGACTCCTGGACGATGAAGCACAAGAATTGCATCAATGCCTCATCCACCCTTGGCTCTCTCCACCAAGAACTGATCTTGATGAGCCATTTGGATGTGATGGTGTCTATGGACAGCGCCAACATGCACTTGGCGTCCCTCGTCGGCACGCCTGTGGTCAGCGTTTGGGGAGCCACCCATCCCTACGCAGGATTCCTGGGGTGGAACCAGTCTGTAGACAATGTGGTGCAAGCGGACATGGAATGCCGCCCATGCTCCATCTATGGCAACAAGCCGTGTGCTAAAGGCAACTATCCTTGTCTCACCCAGATTGCCCCCGACGACATTGTGGCGCATATAGAGAATGTGCTAAACACGAAATAATTTGAGATACACTCCATCTCACATATTATAAAATAAACACATTAAAACCAGAACATGATGAAAAAGTATGTATGCGACGTCTGTGGTTATGTTTATGACCCAGCGCAAGGCGATCCAGACAACGGCATCGCTCCCGGAACAGCATTCGAAGACATCCCCGACGATTGGGTTTGCCCTCTGTGCGGAGTTGGAAAAGAAGATTTCTCTCCTGTAGAGGAATAAAAATCGAAAACACAAAAGGGGCGGCATCTCTCACATGAGGAGGATGCCGCCCCTTTTCAATTTCATCTGTTTTGGGTAGTATGGATAACTTGGAGAATGGGACATACTCAAAAGAGGAGATACTGTATCTGAAGCGTTCTCTCGCGCGCACGCGCGCGTAGTATTTTTCCTAATTATCATACATACCTACATAAACCACTCAAAAGCCCTGTATTTATGCGGAATCTCATGATGTAGGTAAGGCTAAAAATCATACATGAATCATACATAAACCTACATGATTTGCCCCCGAAAAAGGTAAAACGATGGTCAAACGCCCCCTTTTCTCACTTGCCCAAAATCGGTCCGGAAGCCTGGGCATCCATTGCCCAGACGCTTGGGCAACCGATGAACACCGCGTGGGCATCCATTGCCCACCGCCTTGTACCATCCGTTAACAGCCTATTAATGACTTTTCCTGATTAGAGTAGACACTTTTAAACTCCATAAACTGGAAAGGTAGACACTATCTGTCTTTTGCAACGATAATAGTAGACACATTCCTAAAATGGACACAGCTTTAATAGACATGATTTGTACAATCATGCTAAAAAGATAGTCGAAACAGCGGTTTTATGTAGGTTTATGTATGATTCATGTATGATTTTTCAGCTTACCTACATGCTGAAACTCCGTATAAACACAAGGCTTTTGAATGTTTTATGTAGGTATGTATGATAATTAGGAAAAATACTACGCGCGCGTGCGCGCGTAAAAGACTTACATTTATTAGAATAATGAGCATATAGAAAGCGGGTGACAGATGTTCTATCTGCCACCCGCTTTCTGTCACCCGCAACGCTCAGTATATCAATTGGGAATAAGCAAAGGTGGCAGAATGACAAGTCTGCACCGAACTTTGCTTTATCCGCAAGACACGCTTTCAGCAGCCTTATGATTCCTTCTTTGTGTTGCGATAGTCCGACGGCGTCATGCCCGTCGCTTTCTTGAAGCACTTGGTGAAATACTTAGGATCGGTGAATCCCACCGAATAGGCTATTTGAGAAAACGACTCATTACTCCTTACGATGAGTTCTTCCGCCTTCTGGATGCGGATATGCTTCAAGAATTCCACCGGGGTCATACCCACTTTTGCCTTCAACTTGCTGTAGAACACGGAGCGACTCAGATTCACGGCATCGGCAAGTTCCTCTATCTTCAACTCCGAATTGCCTATGTGACTACTCAGATAGTCCATCAACTTCATCATCATCTGCTGGTCGGAGTCCAAAATCTCCGATGGTGGCAGACGATAGATTTCCGGAGTGGCATCCTGGGCTTCCTCCTCTTTCTCCTGGGGCTGTGTGCTGCGGTTGTTGTATTCCGCAAGCAAACTGTTCACCATCTCGTGCATTGAGCGCGCCTTGTTGCGCATCTCATAATAGCGCTTCACGGCATAGAGTATGCCCAGGAAGATGGCCAAATAAAGCAGTTTTGCCCATATAGTCTCCCAGAAGGTGGGTTGGGCATAGATATGGAGCACTGCCACATTGTCTGTCCAGACACCGTCCGCATTGGTGCTTCTCACCAACAGCTTGTAGTGGCCGGCAGGGAAGTTGTTGTACGATGCGCTGTGGAGATGGTTTCCCAAATAGTTCCACTCCTTGTCTACCCCTTCCAACTTGTAGGCATATTTCACCATATAGTTGTTGCAATAGTCGAGGGCGGCGAAATTGATGTTGAAATTGCGTCGGTCGTTGGGCACATATAGCTCCGGCGTGTTGAGTATCGGGTGATCGCTCTCCTCGCCCTGGTATTGGATGCTGGTGAACACTATCTTCGGCACATACGTGCTCTTCTTCATGTTGTCCGGATTGAACACCACGATTCCGCCCAATGCGCCGAACGTGATGTCGCCGGTCTTCAGGTTGACATCGGGCTTTGCCTCAGACAATTCCCGGTTGTCGCCCAAATAGTTCGGGCCATATTGCTGCAGTTGGCGGGTCTTGGGATCATAAACCGAGATGTCGCTCTCATGGACAATCCACAGTCTGCCCTTCCGGTCTTCCGCCAAGGATTGCGCCATACCCTCCGTGGCATTCTGTGTGTTCATTCTCACCAAGGAGAACTTGATATGGGGTTGCAGCAGATTGCGGGAGACGATTTCCTGCAAGCTTCCTCCCAAGGTGGACACAAAGATGCGACCGTTGCGCATCACACAGGCTTGCATCACATCTCCCGTGGCAAGCGTGGTGGTGTCGTTATGGTCGTAATATTGTCCGTAATACTTGATACGGGCAGGGTCTTTAAACTTGATGGAGAAGGTGAGCATACCCGTTGCCGTCGACGCAATCATCACCCCGTCACGGGTCTCAGTCAGACGTCTGACACGTGGGAACTTTTCGAGCGGATAGCCTTTCAGGCCATGCTGGGCAGAAAGGAAGCGAATCTCTCCATCCTTTTCCTCGACAAGACTGATGCCTCCCTTCCATGAGGTAAACCAGATATGACCATAGGAGTCTTGGAAGAAATCGAAAATGTCGTTGCTGTTGAGGGCAGAAGCGTCACCTTTCTGGTAATGGCGCATCTTTCCTCCCTCAAGCAGGAAGATGCCCTCTCCGCGCGTACCTATCCATATACGGCGCTGGCGGTCTTGAAACAGAGCCATCACCTTGGTGTCGGTAAGCCGCACCGGGGTCTGGCTCAAACCGCCCTGGGCGGTGAGGTAGCCGATTTTCTCCTTTTGGGGATTGAGCATCTGCACATAGCCCTTCGCTGTTCCCACCAATTGGTTTCCATTGTCGAGGGTCACGATAGAGCGCACCTCACAATCGGTGTTCTCCACCGGAACGAAACGGAACTGCCGGTATTTGAAATTGAGCAACGCCAAGTCATGGTTGCCGGCAATCCACACGTTGCCCTGGCTATCCTTGAAGACCTTGCGGATGGTCATGTTGCGCAAGGCGGCGCTACCTTTCAGATTCAACTTGTAAGGATGCAGCGCTTTCGCCTTCTCGTCATAATAACAGAAGGATCCACTGTTGGGCATCACCCAAACCGTATGGTTCTTGTCCTCATGAAAGAGAATGGAAGCATCATCGGAAACAAAGCGGCTGACTTCGCTCGTCTCGTTCATCCACAAGGTCCGCAGTGTCGCCATCTCTATCATCGTCACGCCGGGGCCCGGATCGAAAGCCCAAACCCGCTTCTTGCTGTCGATATAGATGTCGTTCACCTCCGGTAAAGGTTGGGCAGGATTCTGCACCGACACCATTTTCTGACTGCCTGTGTGCAGATTGTAGAAGAGCACACCCTTATTCGTGGCAATGACCAGCAAGCGGTCGCCAAAGTTTCTCACTTTATAAAAGACAAGCCCCGGGGTCTTCAGCAACATCGTCACTCCCCCAGTCCGCTCATCATAACGAGCCAACAAACCTGCCTTATTATAAAAATAGAGTTGGTTGCCCACGGAAAGAAGGTTTTCAAAATGCTGTCGGGTCACCACCTTTCCGCCTTTCACAAACACGCCCTTGTTGGTGAAAATCCATTCCCGGTCTTTTCGGTCAACGAAGATGCGGTCCATCTGGGCATTGCGCAGAGGCCCCTTTCCGAGGTCCACCACTTCCAAGCCCTTTCCTTGGGAAATCAGGTTTCCGTCCATCTTCACCGCCATGTGCTTGTTGCCTTCCAACTGTGCCCATACGGTGCCCTTGGCGCCTCGCATGAGTTTGCCGGTATACACGTCTATGCCATAGTTTTTCTTGATGATGGCTGAGACATCCAGAAACTGGCAGATCTTCGTGTCAAACATACAGACACGCTGATCGTATGTCGTTGCCCACACATTGCCATTGTCGTCGGCAAAAAGATGGAGCATACGGTTGGTCGTGAGTATGCGGTTGCTGCCGCGCATATCCCGGAAGGTGGTGAACTGATAGCCGTCGAAATAGCAGAGTCCGTTCCATGACGTGAACCACATCAAATGGTTTTTGTCTTCCGCCATGCCGGAGATAACGTTTCCTGCCAATCCGTCACGGATATTGAATGTACGCACCTCACAATAGGGCTGTGCACAAACTTGGGACATCAAGGTCAGGAGCCAACAAAGTATCGTAAATCTAATTTTAGTCATCGGTATTATGCAAAAGCTTTATGATGACACAAAATTAAGTTTTTTTACTGAAACAACAAAAAAAAGGTTGCATGTTTTTGCTTGTTACCTCTTTTATATAATATATAGCCATCCTCCCTGCAAAAACAAAAAGTCCTCAGAAGCATCTAAGGCTCTGAGGACTTTTCTTTTATTATTTCACACGTGATGTGATTTTGTTGCGAATGCCTTTCATGCTGACCAAGAAGGCTTTGGCACTTCCAAATTTCAAGAACATGTCGAGACGGACAGGTATATGATTCTGGTCGTCGGTCACGTAGAAGCGGACCAGTTCCTTGGGTTTGCCGTCGTTGTAGTCGATATAGGACAGTTGCAGGCAACGGTATTTGTGGCCATCGTCAGCCTTGATGGTCGTCTTGCCGAGATAGCGCATCTGCTCGGTATCGAGGTTCTTGCCGTCTGCCATGGGGAATTTCACCACATAGCCTTTCTTCCATCCCTCAGGATTGAATGAGCGGGCACGAAGAAACATGTTGAGCATGTCGTAGACGCAATAGTCATAGGTGCCGCTCTTCCAGACATGGGTTCCGTCGTTGTTCTGCCGGTGCTGACGGATGTGGCACTTGCCATTGGGGTAGCTGTAGAACACCTCGTCGACCGTATAGCGTTTGCCTTCCCGTGCTCCCTTGCGGAAATAGAGAGGCGCCATGTCTGTGGTGGAATAGCAGAGCAATGTGTCACGAAGAACAAAGAAATCGTCCACCTTGCCGTTGCCGCGGGTGGTGAGACTGGACCGGTAGGCAGGCTTTCCGCCACGGCGGCTGGTGACGGTGTACATAGAGGCTGTGCCCGCCTTCACCCACCCAAACTTCCAATTGTAATAGAGATTGTAGGTGAGAAACTCTCCACCATTAAACGCTGTGTTGCGGAACGTGCACTGGGCAGCCGCCGAGAGGGTTGCCGTCAAGAAGACGGTCAACAGGATTGACTTGAAGTGTTTCATATCTTTTTCGGGATGT
>JBNMIE010000086.1:0-9938 GCA_050873125.1 Prevotella sp. | reverse complement strand
TCGACCTGCGTAGCTTTACAACAGACAATGTGACAAACATGGATAGGATGTTCGGCAATTGTAGAACTCTAAAAAGTGTTTTCATTAGCACCTTTAAAGTAACAAAGGACGGAGATAATCCTCAAAGTATTTTTGACAATACTTTTTCAACATGTGTCTACACAACGCCGGCTCTATACTCAACAAATGGCGCCTATGATTTCGGGTATTCCAACACAAGTGTTTATCCTTCTATCAAGAGACTGCAAATATACAGCCCCATCAACACCAAGGCTGAATATGGCACCATCTGTATACCTCAAGGTTGTGACCTCAACGAAAATGATTACTCGGGCTTTGACAAGCTCTATGAAGTAAGCAAAATCTCTTCTAATGGTACTAATGATGTTGTTTCCTTGACCAGGGTAACAAAAATGAAACCAGGAATGCCCTATATCTTCCATCGTTCCAATGAAACCACATCCAATGTTGAAGGCGCCATCACATTCCATCCTAACTATGACAAAGAAGCGGAATCTGCATATAATGAGGGCATTTTCAGAGGAACATTCAGTGAACTGAGAGTTGCTTATTATAATTCCTACATTCTCCAATCTGATGGCAAATTCCACAAATGGGAGGAACCTCGCAAGGTAGGAGTCAACAGAGCTTATCTCTATTTGAGCGGTAGCGCAAATGCCAACATGCTCACTCTCAGCTTTAACGATATTGAGACCGGCATCAAGGGTGTCACAGAGAACACGACAGAAGACAACGCTCCTGTTTACGACCTCATAGGTCGCCGTGTGAACAGCATGGTGAAAGGCAATGTCTATCTGAAGGGTGGAAAGAAATTTGTATTCTAACAAAACACATAGAACAAGAAAATGAAACGTAACGAATATATCAAGCCTGAAATCAAGGCTTACGAAATGGAAGCTACAACTATTCTCAGCGGAAGTGGCGATGATGAAATAGGAATCGATGGAAGCAATTCCTATGAAGACGCTTGTTCCAACAAGGGCTTCTTCATGGAAGACGAGGATTAAGACATCCTCCCAACCATCTATGACATCATCTTGTTTCAGTCTTCACGAACACTCAATGCCCGCATGGCATTGAGCACGGCAAGAACGGTGACACCGACATCCGCCATGACGGCGAGCCACATATTGCCCAAACCTATGGCGGCAAGCACCAGCACTGCCACCTTCACACCAATGGCAAACCACACATTCTCGCGGGCAATCAGTCGGGTGCGACGGGCGATGCGGATGGCAAGCGCAATCTTCGACGGCTTGTCGTCCATCAGCACCACATCGGCAGCCTCAATGGCAGCGTCGCTGCCCAAGCCGCCCATGGCGATGCCCACATCGGCACGTTTCAGCACCGGAGCGTCATTGATGCCGTCGCCGACAAACGCCAACGATGTGCCCGCAGATTTCTCCTTCAGCAAGCGCTCCACATGAGCGACCTTGTCTGCCGGCAACAGTTCGGCATGGCATTCATCCAAAGCCAAGCGATGAGCCACATCCGCTGCCACCGCCTCACGGTCGCCGGTGAGCATAACGGTGCGGTCCACGCCAAGACGCTTCAGCGCCGACACAGCCTGCGCGCTGTCTTCCTTGACTTTATCATTGATGATGATGTGGCCGGCATACACGCCATCCACCGCCACATGGATGATGGTGCCCACCTTGTGGCAGTCGTGCCACTGGGCGCCGATGGCCTGCATCATCTTCTGGTTGCCCACACACACTCGTTTGCCGTTGACCAGGGCACGCACACCCTGTCCAGCCACTTCTTCCACCTCCGTTATCTTGCAGCCGTCGGTAGCCTCCTCGGGGAACGCGTCACGCAGGGCGGCGCCAATAGGATGGGTGGTGAAGTGCTCCACATGGGCTGCCAAATGGAGCAACTGGTGCTCGTCGAAATGGTCGGGATGTACTGCCTCCACCTCAAACTTACCATGGGTGAGGGTTCCTGTCTTGTCAAACACCACGGTGCCGATGCTGGCAAGGGTGTCCATATAGTTGCTGCCTTTCACCAAAATGCCATGGCGTGAGGCGCCACCGATACCGCCAAAGAAGGTAAGGGGAACGCTGATGACCAAGGCACAGGGGCAAGAGACCACCAGGAAGATGAGTGCCCGATAGAGCCACTGGGGGAAGGCCGCAAAATAGCCCACTGAGGCAAAGAAGGGCGGAATGACCGCCAAGAACAGCGCAAGGAACACGACAATCGGTGTATAGATGCGGGCGAACTTGGTGATGAACGACTCGCTCTTCGACTTGTTGCTGTCGGCGCTCTCCACCAGACTGATGATCTTGGAGACAGTGCTCTCGCCGAAATTCTTGGTGGTGCGCACTTCCAACACCCCAGTCATATTGATGCAGCCGGAGATGACCTCATCAGCCTCTGCCACCTCACGGGGCACGCTTTCACCGGTGAGGGCAAGTGTGTTGAGTGCGGAGTTGCCCTTGGTCACAACACCGTCGAGCGGTATTTTCTCTCCGGGTTTGACAAGGATGGTCTCTCCCACCTTGACTTCTTCCGGTGACACTTCGCTTACTTGTCCGTCTCGCAGCACATTCGCCACATCGGGACGGATGTCCATCAGATGGGAAATGCTGCGACGACTCTTGCCTTCGGCATAGCTCTCAAAAAGCTCGCCCACTTGAAAGAACAGCATCACGAAGACTGCCTCAGGGAATTCGGTTTCGGCTCCCGGCAGAAAACCGATGGCCAAAGCGCCCAACGTGGCGATGGTCATCAGGAAATCCTCGTTGAACATGTCTCCTTCCATCACTCCCTCAGCAGCCTCGCCAAGGGTGTCGTGACCAATGAGGAGGTAGGGCACGAGATAAACGAGCAGCAGTTGCCAAGTGGCAAGATGCAAGTTTTTCTCCACCCATACAGCAGCCACCAGGAGCACCACCGTAACGGCAATCAAAATGATGCGACTTTTCATACTTCCTTCTTCTTCATGCTCATGCGTATGTTCATGAGCATGTTCTTGTGTGTGTGTTATCTTCTCGTCCATAGTTGAGATGTTTTATTTTCTATTTCCGGGTGCAAAATTAAAACATTCCATCTGCAACTTTGTTGCAAAAGCTATATGAGAAAGTTTTATTTTTATTTGCCACATCTGCCACCTGCGACATATTCTGCAGTATATCAGCAAATTAAATGGTTGTAAACATTCCTTTCATCTGCCATCATTTGTCATCATCTGCCACCGCGTTTCCGCTTCTACCGTCATCCAAACGTTGTTCATTCAGTTTTATCGCTCCGAACAAACAGTTCCACGGCCTTGAACAAACAGTTCACCCTCCTTTTCCGATTCCGAACTATTCTCGTCCAAAACAACATCAAACCGACAGGTGACAGATGTTTCATCCGTCACCAACCATCTGCCACCTACAACAGGCAGTATACCAACGAATTATGGATAAAGGTGGCAAAATGACAGATGTAGCACAAACATTTTATGCGGAAACAAAAAAGGCTCAACCCGTAGTGAGTTGAGCCTATATATATAAATAAGGTGTAAGTCTTATTAGAAGAAGAGGTAGCGGTTGTCCACTACGTTAGCCTTCAAGAGGAGATCCTGCATGAAGTTGCTTGCATACTGGAGAGACTGCTGACGCATCTTCTGGAGATATTCCTTCTCGTTGTACTTCACGGGACGCATGCTCTTATTGAGCACCTGGAAGAGATAAACACCACCGTTGCCCTTGACAACATGAGAAGAGAACTTGCCCTTGGCTGTAGCTGCCACAGCGCCACTCAAAGCTGGCTCGCTGCTGCCTGTTGCGGAAACGAAGGCAGGAGAAGCGAAGGTCACCTGGTTGACATTGCTGATGTTGGCACCCTTGGCCTTGGCGGCAGCGATGCTGTTCACACCCTTCAACTTAGCCTCAAGCATTTCTGCCTTCTTGTCCTTCAACACTTCGCGCTTCACAATCTCCTTCACCTGTGGGTCGTCGAGTGAGCGGTAGCCCTGAGGATGAATTTTTGTGAGGGAAACAACCATCATGTTGTCGTTGTCACCGCAATCATAAAGAGGAGAAACATCGCCTTCCTTAGCCTGGAAGATCCACTTGAGCACCTCGCGTGTGCCACGAACGCTGCCCACATAGTGCTGTGAAGTGGTCACATCCTCGCTGTTGAGCACATTGTAACCATTCTTGCCGGCATTCTTCTCGATGGCGTCGATGGTCTTGTTCTCGCTGAGGAACTGGCTGAACTTGTTGTAAGCGTTGCTATAAGTTTCCTTGCTGAAGTCGATGGTCTTCTTCACCACAGCTGCTGTATACTTGGTATCCATGTGCTTGCGGTCAACCACCTGAAGGATAACGTTGCCCTGTGTCATGGCGAGGTTCTCTGTAGCATTGACACCGGCTGTCAGCAGTGCGTTGACAAATGCCTTGTTGTCCTTGTCGATGCTCTGGCTCTGCTCATACATCTGGTTGGTGAACCAGATCTTCTCACCTGTCTGACCATACTTCTTGGCGATGGCCTCGAAGTCACCACCAGCCTTCACGGCATTGTAGATGCTGTCAGCGGTCTGCTTGGCATTGTCGCCAGCCACCTGAATCTGACGGAACTGTACAGAGTCTGGGAGTTCGGTCTTGGCCATGAGGCGGATGATGTTGAGTGTGTTGTCATCCTTGTTCTCCACAGGACCGAGTGTCTGACCTACTGACATGGAATCGAGGCGAGCAGCGATGTCCTGAGGGAATGCTGTCTTGGAAACGGGAAGGCCGAGATAAGGAACCAAAGAGGCGCTCTTGCGAACGACGTTTGCAGGATCGTCTGTGGTCTTGAGCTGCTGGGCATACTGAGCGAACTGCTTGTTGATAGCGGCACGGTCGGCAGCGGAAGCGCTGACACGAACGCTGATGAACTTGATGTCGCGGCTCTCTACAGGCTGCTTGAAGGCACCCTTCAGCTCGTCATACTTAGCCTTGAGGTCAGACTCGGCAATTTTCACCTGGTTGTCGTTGATAGTAGAATAAGCCATGGAAGCCAACTGGATGTTGCTTTCCTCGTTCTCGTCTTTGTAGGCCATCTTGGCCTCTACAGGGTTGGAAACCAAGCAGTGAGCGAGAAGGCTCTGATATTTCTGAGAGAGAAGCGTGTTGCGGAGTGTCTTCTCTACAAACATCCAATACTTGTAAGTGGCTTCAGCCTGCTGTGCCATCTGAGGATTGGAAGTCTTGGCTTTGGTGTAGTCGCTCATGAACTTGTCGAGCACGGTCACATCAAAACGACCTGTCTGCTGGTTGACAAATGGAGTCTGCATGAGCAGAGGGTTGGTGCCCTGTGTGAGCACATTGCGGAGTTCCTGGTCTGTCACGGTGAGACCCACCTTGGCTGCCTCGTTGGCAATCACCTTGTTTGACACATACTCCTGCCAAACCTGGTCACGGATAGAGTTGAGCTCATCATCGGTGAAGTTGTCACGCTGATAGCGGATCTTCATAGCCTCTGTGTACTCATCAACTATCTTCTGGAATTCCTGATAATTGACTTTCTCACCAAGCACTTCGCCAATCTGCTGACGGCGGTCGTTGTTGGTTGTTTCGCATGATCGGAAAGCCTCCTCCGCAATGAACGCGAAAAGGCCGAAACCGATAATACAGATAAGGATTATTCCTTTACTTCTGATTTTTCCTAATGCTGCCATTTTCTAGATTTATTTTAATTATTATTTATTCTCTGTTTGTCTTGTTCTTAAAGATTGATTCTTGTTTTCACAAAGAGCATACAAAAGTAATAAGAAAAAAGCGAATAACAGAATTTTTGTACTAAAATATTCTATTCTGCGTTCACTTTTAGTCTCACCAATTCGATTTTTGTCATTGTGTTCTTGATAATCTTGAATTCATAGCGTCCCACCTTGACCACTTCGTTGAGCTTGGGGAAACTTTGATAGACGTTGAGGATGAGTCCGCCGATGGTCATATACTCGTCACTCTCGGGCAAGTCGAGATCGAACATCTCGTTGACCTTGTCGATTTCCAAACGGGCGGAAAGGATGTAGTCTCCGTCCTCAGTCTTCTTGGCCACATAGTTGGTATTGTCGTGTTCGTCCTCGATATCGCCGAAGATGTCTTCGACAATGTCCTCAAGCGAGACGATGCCGCTGGTACCGCCGAACTCGTCGACCACCACACCCAGACTTTTCTTCTGCTGCAAGAAGATGTGCATCAGCTTCTGGGCTGCCATGGTCTCGGGCACGAAAGGCAGGGTGCGGATATGGTCTTTCCAGTGGCTCTTGTCATGGAACATCTCCGAAGAGTGGATGTAGCCGATTATATGGTCGATATCCTCCCGATAGACAAGTATCTTGGAGTTGCCGCTCTCGATGAATTTCTGCATCAGTTCCTCGGTCGTACACCCCTCCTCCACGGCATTGATTTCCGTACGGGGCACCATACAGTCACGCACCTTGGTATCGGAGAAATCAAGGGCATTCTGAAACATCTTCACTTCATCGTCGATGTCGTCGTCGTTCTTGGCGTTGTCGATGCTCGACTGCACCAAGTAGTCAAGATCCACTTTGGAGAACTCCTCGTCCTTCGCCTTGTTGTCCACCTTGATGCCGCCAATCTTGAGCAGGCATCTCGACAAGAATGTGGAAAAGCGGGAGATGGGCCAAAGCACGATATAGAAGAAGAATGCGGGGATGGCAAAAAAGGAGAGCAGGGTGTTGGGGTTGCTCTTGAAGAACATTTTGGGCAGGAACTCGCCGGTGAACAGCACGATGATGGTGGACACCACGGTGTCTGCGGTGACACGCAGTCCCACATCAAGGCCGGCAAAGACGGTGTTGTCAAACAGTTTGGCGAACAGCAGTCCGTAGAGCACGAGCACGATGTTGTTGCCCACAAGCATCGTACTGACAAAATTGTTGGGTTGACGATAGAAGAGCGAGAGGCAACGCTGTGTCACGCCGCTCTTTTCCTTGTCCATCTCCGCCAACATTCTGTTGCTCGACACGAATGCCATCTCCATGCCGGAGAAAAAGCCGGAGAGCACAAGGGTAATGATTAATCCTATTGTAATATTGAGGTCCATTATTGTTTCTTTCTTTGTGGCATTGCTGGTTGGCGTCCTTGCGACGTGGCGGCACTGTCCGCAGCTGCATGGGAGGCGGAGACGGTGTCTGCCGGGCTCTTGTCCAGGTCGCCCTTTTCAAACGAGCCTTTCGTGTTGGACACGTAATAACTGGTCATGCGCTCATCACTGCGGAAGTAGCTGCCCTGCAACTGGCGGTCGGGCGTGATGAGTCGGGAGAACTTGTTGGAATAGAGTTCATGCTGGTTCTCATCCCAATAGAGTTCTTCGCTCGAGAAGCGCAATCCGTCCTTGGTCAGGATGCGCACCCTTCCGCGAAGTTCCCACAACCGCTTGGTATCGAAATAATACGCAGTGTCGCACTGGATATACGACTGCACATGGAACTTCTCGTCGAATTGCTCCAAGAAGAGTCCCTTGTCGAATATCCAGCGCGACGGATTCACGCTTTGGTTGACTTCCCATCTTTCTGCCACAATCTTATACTTGATGACACCCGAATCCGAAACCAGCGTGTTGACGCCAAAACTTGTCATGGTAGCGACAGAGTCGCGGGGATAGATGGCAGGAGCGGTGTGCTCCTTCGGTTCGTTACAAGCAATGAGTGTGGCGAGCAGAAAGCCCGATAATATGATATGCTTTGATTTATCCAATTGACACATGTGTTATTCCACTTTCCACTTCATAAACCAACGCTCATTGAAGGTCAGACCGATGTTGATGCGGAAGGTGTTCTCTGTTATGAGATTCTTGGCACCTTGATGCACCCATTGTCCACTGATGTTGAGGATAGACCGGTTGTTCCATCCATTCATGATGGGGATGCCGAAACCTGCGCTGACAGAAATCTCCTTAGGACCGTTAAGTCCGTTGATTTTCTGATAAGAGGTGGCATAGGATGCACCTGCACGATAGTGGATGCGGCCCAGGAAATGACGGGAGCGCTCGTTGTCGCAGTAGTCGACACCAAGGTTCACCTTATGACGGTCGCTGAAGAGATTGTCCTGAAGCTGATAGGTGTGGACATTGTTCACCACTTTATATTGGGGATACTGCACACTTGCCCATTTCTGAAGGCTGTAGTCCACACCGACTTTGATACGGTTGTCGTGGTTCCAGGCGAGACCCACACCGAACATGGTCGGAATCTCCAGTCCATTCTTGACAGTCATCGTGTCGGCAAACGATACGGATGTCTGGCTGTTATAGGACTTGACGATACATTTAGGATCGGTTCCAAGCTTGTGTCCGAGGGTATAGGTGGCACCGAGGGTAAAGCTTTCCTTCTTGCCCACCTTCAGTTGGTATTGCGCACCAAACATGAGGTTGTAGCTGCGCACATCCGCCTCATAGCTTTTGGAAAGCGTATTGACATAGGCATCGCTATAGGAACTGGACACAGAGCGGTCGAGATCACCCCACAAATAAGCGCCATTCACACCGACGGAAAGTCCTTTCAAAGGTTCCCAACCCACACCTAAATAAATCTGGTGAAGGCCACCGGAGCCTGAATATGTATTAGTATAATAGGTGGAGGAAGCACCAGCCAAGTTTTGAGAAGAGGAATAGTTATACCCCACATTGGTGAAAGGCAGGATACCGAAGCTCATACCCACATGCTTGAAGGCACGGAATCCAGCCACAGCATACTCAAAGTCAGCGTTGTTGGCATTGAGTTTTTTGTTGTTTTCCTTAAAGTTGGTGACCTGTCCGCTCACACCGGCGTCAAAAATAAAGGTGAGCGAGTCCATGGCGGAATAGGATGCCGGATTGATAAAGTTCACCTGATTATGTTCACGGAAACCCAAGCCCACTCCATTCATGCCACGGTTGAAGCCGCTGGTTTGGTCAGCCAACACACCCAGTCCATACTGGCTATATGGAGAATTTGTGCCGCTCTGAGCCACCGCCGTCAGAGACATCGCCGTCAAAAAGAGGGCGCTTAAGATGTTTTTCTTCATTAATTTCTATGTTTACCACACGCTTCACAAGGCGTGTACATTTTTATTCAATGCTGCAAAATTATTGAAAAAAAACGAAATAATAGCACGGAAAGTCAATAATTAAAGTTATTTTTGCAACGTGAAAAGTTTGAAAATCATCATAAAAACAGTCATTATCAGCGTTATGTTATTGATATTCAATAATATAACCGCTTTATCCCAAGTTTCCAATGACCGTACCAAAGCCTCCGAATTAGACTCTGTGCGCATCAGTTTGCTCACTTGTGGCCCACACGACGAGGTTTACAGCCTCTATGGACACACCGCCATCCGCTACGAGAATCCTGCTCAAGGTATCGACGTAGCCATCAATTACGGCATGTTCAGTTTCAGCAAACCGCATTTCATCCTCCGATTCGTATTCGGCCTGACCGACTATGAAATGGGCATCGTGCCCTTCAGCACTTTTTGCGAGGAATACACACGGGAGGGACGAAAGGTGGTTCAGCAAACGCTCAACCTCGACAACGAGTCGAAAGCGCGCATCATCAATGCCATAGCAAAGAATTACGAGCCTCAGAATCGGGAATACCGCTACAACTATTTCTATGACAACTGCACAACCCGTGCCCGTGACATCCTGGTCAACAACATCCAGGCTGCGGGGCATAAGGTGGTGTACAAGGATGAAGGATATCGTTCCACCTTCCGTAAGTCCATCCATTTCTATAATTACAACCATCGTTGGGCGAGATTTGGCAATGATCTCCTCCTCGGTGTAATGGCTGACCGGAAGATAACCGATAGCGAACACCAGTTTCTGCCCGAGAATTTGGAAAAGGCCTTCGCCACCGCACGCATTGACAAGCAGCCGTTGGTGGGAAAGACCACCGTTGTGGTACAGCAAGGCAAAAAAACGAAAGATAGTGG
>JBNMIE010000085.1:0-10030 GCA_050873125.1 Prevotella sp. | reverse complement strand
TTTTATGTAGGTTTATGTATGATTCATGTATGATTTTTGGGGCTACCTACATTGTCAAACTCCGCATAAACACTGGGGGTGTGAGCGTTTTATGTAGGTATGTATGATAATTGCCCGAAAACTTCTTGCGTGAAATACCTAATTATTGCTTGATCTTAGGGAAACGGCGGTTCCCTATTCCAATAATAGCGAATGCGAAGATCGTGGCGGAAGTCGGAAACCTCCGCCACGGTTGTTGGTTTACAGCGCCTTCGCCCATTGCATGAACTGCTCCACCATTGCCGGTTCATAATGCGAGAAGAAGAGAAATGTGCTTCAAGTCAAGAGTCTTGATGGCATCCAATACACAACGCTCACACTCTTTCGGGTCGACTTGGTAAACACCGTAACCCATTTGGGGCATCACATAAAAAATGCCAAGGACATGCGAGTGAGTCCTTGGCATTTTTTATGTGATGATGAGTGGATGTTATTCGAAATAGTAGAGGAAGGTGGCGATGCCGGTGAGAGCCTTTTGGGGAGAATCCTTGATGTCGATGGAGAACTTGATCTGTGCCTTGGTCACACCGCGCAGATTCTCGATAGAGTGCAAGTCGGCTACGAGACGGATGCTCTGACCGGACTTCACAGCCTGTCCGAACTTCATCTTGTCCATGCCGTAGTTCACCATCATTTTCAGGTTCTTCACCTCGATGATCTGGTTCCACAGAGAGGGCAGCATGGAGAGGGGGAGATAGCCGTGGGCGATGGTTGACTTGAAGGGACTTTCTACGGCGGCACGCTTCGGGTCTACGTGGATCCACTGGTGGTCGAGGGTGGCGTCAGCAAACTGGTTGATGCGTTCCTGTGTGAGTTCCACATAGTCGGAGATGCCGAGGTTCTTGCCGAGATAAGAGGCAAACTCGTCATAGTTGTTTATTACTAACTTGCTCATTTCTTTCTTTATATTTAATTTTTATTTGTAATATTAGGCTGCAAAGATACACATTTTCCGCGAAAGTGTGCAGTGTTTCGGCCGAAACTTTTCTTGGCGGGAGTCTATTCCAACTTCTTGAGGTCGTCCTCTTCTCCCACAATCCAAAGCACATCGCCCTTTTCAAAGCGGTGTTTGGGGTCTATTTGTGAGAGATGCTCATGGCCTTGTTCGAGTCCCACAGCCATGCAATTGTATTTGTCGCGGATGCCGCTTTCCTGGAGTGTCTTGCCGAGGAAGGGACTGCTGCCGGAGATGACCAGATGGTGCAGGCGCATCTCGCGCTTCTCAATATCGTGGTCTTCCTGCTGCAGGTCGTTGGCAATGGCGGAACCAAAGGCTGTGAGCTGGTCGTCGGCACCGATGGCTTGTATCTTGTCTCCGGGGAAGATGATGCTGTCGCCGTCGGGGATGTTGATTCGCTGATGACCGCGCAGAATGCTGCTCACGAGGACACCGAAGCGGTTGCGCAGTTGCAGTTGGCGCAGTGTCTTGCCAGCCCAAAGGGAATCTTCGGGCACTTCGAAATCGGCTATGTGCACATTCCTGTCGAGCAGTCGTCCTTCATAGAGCGGCCGTTTCTGACCGAGCACCTGTGCCTCGATGTCACGTGAGCGGAGGTTCTGGATGAAGAGACGTTCCAGGCGGATGCTGCGTCGCTTGAGCGAACGCGAGAGAATCATCAGCACAAGCAGTGCTACGGCGATGCTGATGAGCAGGGCGTCGGCGAAGCGTGAGAGATAGTTGCACACATAGAAGATGAAGCCTGTGGCGATGACAACACGGGCCAGAATGGTGGAGAGCAGCGGGAAGCGGTTGAGCCGGCTGTGTGTCCAAAGCGTCTTGAACTCCTCGCTGTGGTTCTTTTTCATCACCATGGCACGGAGGAATGGCGAGATGAGCAGGATGGTGAGCAGACCGCAGATGCCGTTGGCCCACCAGTGCAGGTCGGCGCCCATCACATGACGGATGAAGGGCAGGAAGAAGGAGAACATCAGCGCGATGACAGCTGTGGAGAGGATGGAATAGATGACCACGTTGACGGCGATGGACTTGAGCAGCGAAGACCACAGTTGCGTCTCGCCGTTGCCATAGGAGTGGCTGGAGGTGGCATGGTTGAGGCGGCGCACCCACAGTTTGGGTAGATGGCTTTCCAGCAGGTCATAGGCAGGGTTGGCGAGACGGATCATGTAGGGGGTGAGGAAGGTGGTGATGACCGACACCGCCACAACCACCGGATAGAGGAATTCGCCAATCACGCCGAGCGACAGTCCGAGCGAGGCGATGATGAACGAGAACTCGCCAATCTGCGCCATGGAGAATCCGCAGCGCATGGCCGACTTGAGCGACTGTCCGGAGAGCATGAAGCCGAAGGTGCCGAAGATGGCTTGTCCCACCAGGATGGTGAGCACCAGGATGAGGATGGGCACGGCATAGTTGACGAGCACGGCGGGGTCGACCAGCATGCCGACAGAGACGAAGAAGATGGCGCCGAAGAGGTTTTTCACCGGTTCGACGAGCTTAATGATTTTTTTAGCCTCAATGGTTTCGGCAAGGATGCTGCCCATCACGAAGGCGCCGAACGCCGAACTGAAGCCCACCTTGGTGGAGAACACCGCCATGAGACAGCACAAGCCGAGGGAGACGATGAGCAGGGTCTCGTCGTTGATGAGGTTTCTGACCGACCGCAACAGCAGCGGAATGGCAAAGATGCCCACCACGAACCACAGCACGAGGAAGAACCCAATCTTCAGCACCGAGCCGAGCAGTGCGCCACTGTCGGCTCCCGACCCGCTTGCCAGCGCAGAGAGCATCACCATCATCACGATGGCGAGGATGTCCTCGAGGATGAGCACGCTCATCACCATCTGGGTGAACTGCTGTTGTCGAAGCCCCATGTCGGTGAAAGCCTTGTAGATGATGGTGGTGGAACTCATGGCGAGCATACCGCCGAGGAAGATGCAGTCCATCTTGCTCCACCCGAAGGCATGGCCGACGACGATGCCCGTAGTCATCATGGCGAAGATAATCGTGCAGGTGGCGATGATGGGCGCGGCGCCCATCTTGATGATTTTCTTGAAAGAGAAGTCGAGTCCTAAGGAGAAAAGAAGGAACATCACACCGATGTCGGCCCAAGTGTGGATGTCATGGTTGTCGATGACCGACATGATGTAGGGCATGTGGGGTGAGACCAGGAATCCCGCCACGACATAGCCCAGCACGAGCGGTTGCTTGAGCCGCTTGAAGATGAGTGTCACGGCGCCTGCCACGATGAGTATCAGGGCAAGGTCTTTGATGAGTGTGGGAAGTTCTGCCATAGTTGTTTGTGGTTGGTTTGAAGTGAAAAGCCCAACCACATTGGAATGAGTGATTGGGCTTTGGTTCTTATTTTATAATATGTGTGTCTGGAGTTAGTCGTTATACTCGGCGGTGAGCTCACATATCTTCACCACCACCTGCATGGCTTTCTCCATCACCTGGATGGAAACAAACTCGTAGGGGCCGTGGAAGTTGACACCACCGGCGAAGATGTTGGGGCAGGGCAGACCCTTGAACGAGAGCTGCGCACCGTCCGTGCCGCCACGGATAGGCTCCACCTTGGGTGGAACGCCGCATTCCTGCATGGCCTTGACCACGAGATCGATGACGTGCATGTTGGGGTCTATCTTCTCCTTCATGTTGTAGTATTGGTCTTTCACGTCAGCCACACATGTGCCCTCGCCATATTTTTCATTCATCTTTTTGGCGCATGCCTCGATGAAGTCCTTGCGGTCTTCAAATTTCTCGCGGTCATGGTCGCGGATGATGTAGGAGAGGGTGGCGTTCTCGATGCCTGATTGGATGCCGAGCAGATGGTAGAAGCCCTGGTAGCCCTCGGTCTCTTCCGGTGTCTCTGCGGCGGGCAGCAGTCCTATGAACTCTGCGGCGAGTCGGTTGGCGTTGACCATCTTGCCCTTGGCATAGCCTGGATGCACGCTGACGCCCTTGATGTGGATCTTGGCAGAGGCGGCGTTGAAATTCTCATATTCGAGGTCGCCGAGGTCGCCGCCATCCATGGTGTAGGCCCATTGGCAGCCGAATTTCTCCACGTCGAAGTGGTGGGCACCCATACCGATTTCCTCGTCGGGATTGAAGCCCACCCGGATGTCGCCATGCTTGATTTCGTCGTGGTCGCGCAGATAGCACATGGCCTGTACGATTTCAGCGATGCCTGCCTTGTCGTCGGCACCGAGCAGCGTGTGGCCGTCGGTGACGATGAGGTCTTCACCCACATGGGCTTTCAGCTCGGGAAACTTGGACGGCGAGGAGACGATGCCCTCGGAGAGGGTGATGTCGCCACCGTCATAGGCCTTGACGATGCGTGGCTTGATGTTGGCGCCACTGCAGTCTGGGCTTGTATCATAGTGGGAGATGAACCCGATGGTGGGCACCTCTTTCTTGGTGTTGGCTTTGAGTGTGGCGTAGATATAGCCTTTGTCGTCCATCTCCACGTCTTCCAGTCCCTCACGCTCCAGCTCCTCTTTGAGGTATTTGGCGAAGGTGAGTTGCTTCGGAGTACTGGGCACCGAGTCGGAGTCTTCGCTCGACTGGGTGTCGAATTGGGTGTAGTTTAAGAATCTTTCAGTTATTTCCATAATTCGTTAGAATGCGATTGCGTGTTGCAAATTTATGCTTTTTCTATGAAGTGTGCAAATTTATGCCTTGATAAACGCCTTTTCTTCTTTCTTCAGTGCCTTGTGGAACCAGATATAATAGAGAATGGCGGCGGAGGAGAGGCCGAAGGGGAAGGCATACCAGATGCCCACCAGTCCATAGCCCATCACGATGCCGAACAGATAGCCCAACGGCAGGGAGATGACGAAATAAGCCACGAAGGCGATATACATCATCGGCTTCACACACGAGAGACCGCGCAGCGAGTTGGCGAAGACATACTGTATGCCGTCGCCAAACTGATAGACTGCCAATGGTATGGCCACTTGAGCCACAAGGGCGCACACGGCGGGGTCGTCGGTGAAGAGCCATCCCATCTGGTGTCGGGTGAGGAGAATGCCCACGACAAACACGATGATCATCACCAACGTGATGTGGCATCCCGAGTAGGAGGCACGGCGCAGGGCCAGGAAGTCGCGTTGGCCGTGGAAGAAACTGACACGCACCGCCACGGCAGCCGAGAGTCCGTAGTAGATCATGTAGAACACCTGTGAGATGGTGATGGTGATCTGATGGGCGGTGAGGGCGAGCGTGCCTATCCATCCAATCATGATGACGCTGAGGCTGAACGATGCCGTCTCCATGCCAATCTGGAATGCCACGGGCCATCCCATGCGGTTGAGCTTGAGAAAGTCGGGGCGGTTGATGCGGGAGGAGAGGAATCCACGGCGGTATTCAGCATAGCGCTTCCGGAAGAAGAACCAGGCAAGCAGGGTCACTCCCATCATCACACGGGACAGACAGGTGGACACACCGGCACCGAAGAGCCCCATTTCGGGCAGTCCCCAGTGGCCGTAGATGAGCACCCAGTTGCCCAGTATGTTGGCAAGGTTGCTTACAATCATTGTCCACATGGGCACCTTGGTGTTGGTGGTTCCGTCGAAAAACTGCTTTACCGTGTTGAACAGCAGGGCAAAGGGCACAGAGGCCAGGTTGATCAGGAAGTAGGGGCGCATGATGGGCACGAGTTCCTCGGGCTGCCCCATGTGGTCGAGGCAGAGATAGAGCACGGTCATGATGGCCATCAGGATGAGTGCCAGCACGGCGTTGGCGGCAAGGGCATTCTTGACGATTCCTCCGATACGACTATGCTTCTCTTGTCCATAGAGGCTGCCCACGATGGGGGTGAGCCCGTAGGAGAAGCCGATGGCGAAGATGAGAGCGAGATTGAACATGTTGGTCACAAAGCTTGCCGCAGCCAGCTCCATGGAACTGTGGTGTCCAATCATGAGCGTGTCGGCAAAGCCGAGCACGATGGTTCCGATTTGTCCGATAACGATAGGTACGCCGAGTGAGAGCAACGCTCGATAGTGTGGGGCGTAGTTCTTGAAACTGTATGGCATATCCTATTCTTCGTATTCTGTCTTGTCCTCGATGCCAGCCTCGGCGAGAGCCTCCCGCCGTTCGGTGCAGGTTCCACACTTGCCGCAATGTTTCTCTCCGCCCTTATAGCACGACCATGTCTCGGTGTAGTCAATGCCGAGTTCCTTGCCGCGGCGGGCAATGTCGGTCTTGGTGATGTTGGTATAGGGAGCGAGCACTTGGATGCCGTCATAGGTGCCTGCCTCGGTGGCCATGCTCATCGCCTTGACAAACTCGGGACGGCAGTCGGGATAGATGGCGTGGTCGCCGGCATGATTGGCAAGCATCACGTTTTTCAGTCCGTTGCTCTCTGCCAGTCCGGTGGCGATGGCGAGCATGATGCCGTTGCGGAACGGCACTACGGTCGATTTCATGTTCTCGTCGTCATAGTGTCCTTCGGGGATGGCGTCGGCACCCTCGAGCAGCGAACTCTTGAAATACTGGTGCATGAAGTCGAGCTTGATGGTCAGGTGCTTGATGCCCAACCGCTTGCAGTGCATCTCGGCGAAGGGAATCTCCCGTGCATTGTGGTTGCTGCCATAGTCGAACGAAACGCCCATGGCGATTCTGTCTTTCATGTCGTAGAGCAGGGTGATGGAGTCCATGCCACCACTCACGACTATCAGTGAGTCTTTTTCCATATCTATATATAAATAATGTTCCTATTCTTGTTGTGAAATCCATAGTTCGTCGCCCCGGATTTCAAGGGGCATGGGGATGTTGTCGGTGAAGAGTTGGCCAGTGCCGAGTCCTTGCGGAAAGGCGATGTGCGGTCCGTAGCAGTGGGCTGCCAATTGTGCCACGGCATTGAGTCCCACGTTGCTCTCCAGTGCACTCGTAATCCACGAGCCGATGCCCCGTTCCTTGGCCAGCCGGATCCATTCCTCTGTACCGTGGATGCCGCCGTGGAGCGACGGCTTCAGCACGATGTAGGCCGGATGGATGGTGTCGAGCAGTTCGGCCTTCATCATTGGCATGTTAACCCCGATGAGTTCCTCGTCGAGAGCGATGGGCAAGGGTGACTGCCGGCAGAGCATTGCCATCTTCGACCATTGGTGCTGGCGGATGGGCTGCTCGATGGAGTGGATGTCGTATCGGGCGAGCCGGTCGAGGTGGCTGAAGGCGTCCTCATAGTCAAAACCGCCATTGGCGTCGACACGCAGTTCGATCTCGTCCTTGCCAAAAGCCTCGCGGATATGCCGGATGAGTTCCAGCTCTTTCTCGAAGTCGATGGCGCCGATTTTCAGTTTCACGCAGCGGAAGCCCAACCGCATCTTCTCCTCCAGTCGGGTCATCATCTCGTCGAACGACCCCATCCACACCAGTCCGTTGATGGGGATGCCCTCTTCGCCCCGGCCGAAAGGCGTGTCGAAGAGCATGGGGTTTTGGCGCTCGAATGAGAGCAGGGCAGTCTCCAGTCCGAAGAGGATGGAGGGATAGGGCTGGAGCATCGGGTAACTGATTTTTCCAGTAAGCTCAAATTGTCGGCACACAGCCTCAAGTGTGTGCTCATATTCGGGTGTGGCGTCGCAACTCAAGTCGGGAAGCGGCGCACACTCGCCGATGCCCTCCCTTCCGGGTTGCAGGTCGTCGGTGAGATGGAGCAACCACGATTTCCGGGTGGTGTACACACCTCGTGAGGTGCCCGCAGGTTGCTTGAAGTGGAGCGTGCGGGGTTCTATCTGTATCTGGTAGCTCATGGGTTAGGGCAGTTTGGGGAATTTCTTGAAGTCGGGCTTGCGCTTTTCGAGGAATGCCTTGCCGCCCTCCTGTGCCTCGTCGAGGAAATAATAGAGCATGGTGGCGTCGCCAGCCAGTTCCTGGATGCCGGCCTGTCCGTCGAGTTCGGCGTTGAGTCCGGCTTTGATCATGCGCAGGGCGAGAGGAGAGCGTTCCATCATGGTCTCAGCCCACTCCACACACTCGTCCTCCAATTTCTCAAGAGGCACCACCTTGTTGACCATACCCATGCGCTCGGCTTCCTCGGCAGAGTATTGGCGGCACATGAACCATATCTCCCGGGCCTTCTTCTGTCCCACGATGCGGGCGAGATAGCTGGCTCCGAAGCCTGCGTCGAACGAACCCACCTTAGGACCGGTCTGGCCGAAGATGGCGTTGGTGCTGGCGATGGTGAGGTCGCACATCAGGTGGAGCACATGACCTCCACCAATGGCATAGCCATTGACCATGGCGATGACGGGCTTGGGCAACGAGCGAATCTGGCGCTGCACATCGAGCACGTTGAGGCGTGGCACACCGTCGGTACCCACATAGCCGCCGCGACCCTTGACGTGCATGTCGCCGCCGGAACAGAAAGCCTTGTCGCCGGCACCGGTGAGGATGACCACTCCGATGCGCTGTGCCTCGCGGCACCAACTGAATGCCTGACTCATTTCCCAGGTGGTCAGTGGGGTGAAGGCGTTGCGGTAGCGAGGCCGGTTGATGGTGATTTTGGCAATGCCGTTATATTCCTCAAAGAGGATTTCCTTGAAATCGAATCCTTCGATTTTCTTCCATTCTCTATTGTTCATATCTTATACTTTTATGATTTTCCGTTTATTTTTCCGTCAAAAGAAACACTCCAACAGCATGGGGCGGCTGGTCTCGGTGGTGAGCAGGGAGACGATGCCCATATACATTTCCTCCATGTTGTGTGCCGAGAGATAGCCCACATCGTTTTGGGTGCAGATGCCCCGGGCTTCGGTGTTGTGGGCGGCACGGATGAAGCGGTCGAAGGCAGGACTCTGTTTGGCTCCCTCAAAGTTGTTGAAGATGTCGCCGCCATGGTTGTTGAGCAGGATGATGCGCAAGTTGCCGTCAAGGTTCTGGTTCCACAAGGCATTCTGGTCGTAGAAGAATGCCAGGTCGCCCGTCACGCAAACGGTCTTTTGCTTTTTGCTTGCGGCGAATCCCACTGCAGTAGACAGACATCCGTCGATGCCGTTTACACCTCGGTTGCACCACACATAGTGGTCGGCATATCGGCATCCCAAGCGTACGGCGGTGGAGTTGGCATAGTGTACATAAATGTCTTCTTCCAGATCGTCCAGTTGTTCCTCGAAATATTTCACCACTGCTTCTGGGGAGTAGGGCGGTTGGCTGTCGATGATACGGATGCGGTCTTTGCCCAGTTCTTCCGTCCATAGCTGATGGAACTTGACGCTTTCGCTGGACAGCGTGCCTTTATCGTTGAGGGCACGGATGAGTGAGCGGAGTGATTGGCATGGGTCGCTCTCTATGAAGGTGTTGATGTGCATGAAGGTGTCGGCAATGTCGTGTTCGGTGCCTATTCTCCATACGTCCATATCCTTGGTTTGGCGCAAGAATTGGCGCAGACGCTTGCTCACTATGTTTCCGCCTATATGGATGACGAAATCGGGATTGTAGGAAGAGAGGTCTGTTCCACTGTCCATCAGACGGGCTAATGTGTCGTCGAAAGACACAGGGTGTTGGACAGACAGCGGTTCGCACAGCACAGTGATATTCTCCTTGATTATTTCCACCGCATCGTCCACACTGTCCAATCCGTCAGTATAAGGCATTTGCCCGATGACAACCATTGGTCGTTTGGCATCAGACAGCTTATTGAGAAAGTCTGCCTGCAAGGCGTCAGAATTATTCAGAGCATAAAGCTCGCTGATTTTATGCACGTCGGGTAGTTCGGGAGTGTCGAAGGTGAAGAGCGGTTCGGAGATGGGCACATTGATGTGTACCGAGGGGCATGATGGTCTTTCGGCTTCTAAGAGCGCTTCGTTGACAAGACGGTTGCAGTACCAACGCTCCTCGTCGTTGTGCGGTTCGGGCAGTGTGACATGTTTGGTCACCAAGGAAGCGAGAGCCTCGGGTTGGGGGAGGGTCTGACCTTCAAGTTGTCCAATCCATTGCTGGGGTCGGTCGGCGGAAATGACGATGAGCCCTTGGTTCTGCATGGAGGCTTCCGCCACGGCAGGAGCAAGGTTGAGCAGGGAAGAGCCCGAGGTG
>JBNMIE010000084.1:0-10335 GCA_050873125.1 Prevotella sp. | reverse complement strand
GTGTAGAGGCCGGTGATGAATGCGTCGGCATCGCCAAATTCCACCATCATCATGCCGAGGTAGTTGCGCTCATACATCTTGTCGTAAGCTTCCTCGAAGGTGTAACCCATGCGGGCGCGCTTCTTGGCGAGATGCTTGGCGTAAGTGGCACGGCGTCCCTGCTCCTGGTCGGCGCGCATGTCGACGATTTCGATGCCTTCGAGGCTGAGCTTCAAGCGCTGTGCCAGTCTCTTCAGTCTGTCGGGGTTGCCCAGCAGGATAGGCGTACAGATGCCCTCTGTCTTGGCCTGCACGGCGGCCTTCATCATCGTTGGGTGTCCACCCTCGGCGAAGACCACGCGCTGTGGGTGCAGGCGGGCGGTGTCATGGAGCTTGCGGGTGAGCTTGGTCTCTTGTCCGAGCATCTGTCGCAGGTTCTTCTTGTAAGCGTCCCAGTCGGTGATGGTGCGGCGAGCCACACCACTGTCAATAGCTGCTTTCGCCACGGCTGCCGACACTTCGGTGATGAGTCGTGGGTCGACAGGTTTCGGAATGAAATATTTAGGACCGAATGACAAGTCGCTCACATGATAGACATCGTTCACCACGTCGGGTACAGGCTGCTTGGCCAACTCGGCGATGGCGTGAACGGCAGCCATCTTCATCTCCTCATTGATGGCGCGTGCGTGCACGTCGAGCGCGCCACGGAAGATGTATGGGAATCCGATCACATTGTTGATCTGGTTTGGATAGTCGCTACGTCCGGTGGACATGAGCACATCGGGACGGCTTGCCATAGCGTCCTCGTAAGAGATTTCCGGCACAGGGTTGGCGAGGGCAAACACGATAGGGCTGTTGGCCATGGAGCGGATCATGTCCTGTGAGAGCACATTGCCCTTGGACAGACCCACGAACACGTCGGCGCCCTTGATGGCCTCCTCGAGTGTGTGTACGTCGCGGCGGTCTGTGGCGAAGAGTTTCTTTTGCGGAGTCAGGTTTGGACGGTCGGAGGTGATGACACCCTTGGAGTCGAGCATGACAATGTTCTCCACCTTGGCACCCAGTGCCACATAGAGCTTGGTGCAGGAGATGGCAGCCGCACCGGCGCCATTGACCACAATCTTCACATCCTCAATGCGCTTGCCTGCCACTTCGAGGGCATTCTTAAGACCTGCGGCAGAGATGATGGCTGTGCCGTGCTGGTCGTCGTGCATCACGGGGATGTCGAGCGTCTTCTTCAGACGTTCCTCTATATAGAAGCATTCTGGAGCCTTGATGTCCTCCAGGTTGATGCCGCCGAAGGTTGGAGCGATTTTCTCCACAGCCTCGCAGAATTTCTCAGGGTCTTTCTCAGCCACCTCGATGTCGAACACATCGATGCCGCCATATATCTTGAAGAGCAGTCCCTTGCCTTCCATGACAGGCTTGCCGCTCATGGCACCAATGTCGCCGAGTCCGAGCACAGCGGTTCCGTTGCTGATCACAGCCACGAGGTTTCCCTTGTCTGTGTATTTGTATACGCTGTCCGGATCGCTTTGGATTTCCAGACATGGATAGGCCACACCTGGAGAATAGGCCAGACTGAGGTCGGTTTGTGTACGGTAAGGTTTGGTTGGCTTTACTTCAATCTTGCCTGGGCGAACGTTCTCGTGATAAGCGAGGGCTGCCTCTTTAGTGATTTTTACCATATTATGATCGTTTAAATAATAAATCTTGACTTTCGATGGGCAAAGTTACAAAAAACTAAACAATAAGGATAGGTTTTTCAGATAAAAAATTGTAATTTTGCAGTTAAATATAACAGATATGCAAAAAAACTCAGAAACTACTGCTTATCGTAAACAATTAAGAGAGCGGATTATGACTTCGGCTATGGCGATGTTTCGCAAGCGGGGTGTCAAGTCGGTCAAGATGGACGACATTGCCACCGCTCTTTCCGTGTCGAAGCGCACGCTCTATGAGATATTCGAGAACAAGGAAGTGTTGCTTTATGAGGGCTTGCGCTATGAGCACGAGTCTCATCTGCGTGATGTCCACGACTTTGTGGAGAAGCGTCATGCCAATGTGATGGATGTGCTTTTGGCGTTCTACCATTTCCAGGTGGAAGAATTCAGTAAGGTAAGTCCTGATTTCTTCGCCGATTTGCATCGCTATCCGATGGTGCTTCAATATCTGCGTAAGGAGGACGAGCGCAATAAGGAGAGTGCCAAGGACTTTTTCCGTCGTGGCATCGAGGAAGGCTTTTTCCGTCCGGATGTCAACTATGACATCGTGGCGAGGGTGAGCAAGATGGGTATCAACGGCGCGATGGAGTCGAAGATGTTCGACGAGTATTCTCTGTCCGAGATTTTCACCAATATGATTATGGTGTTCTTCCGTGGCATCTGCACGCCGAAAGGTCTTGAGGTGCTCAACCGCTTTGAGATGGATTGTAAATCGATGTAAAGTAATTTCGCAGTAAGGATCCTTACTCGGCCTCTTATGAGTTGTTAGTGTGCCATTAACAGGTCGTTAGTGTGCCATTAACGGAATTTTCACCGCGGTGAAAAACAAAATAGTCCGCCTGTTTTCAGCAAGCGGACTATTTTGTTTCTGGTGGCTAATCGGCCAGTAGAAAAGCAACGGAAAGTTTTGTAAAATAAAATCACTCCTCTTTCTCGTTTGTCAGAAGGGCAAGCCTACGGCGAAGTGGAAAGCGAAGTCGCGGCTCATGTCGGGATGGATGATGGGAAAATGCTCCTTGCTGGTCTCGTAGGCAGGGTTGACCGCCTTCATGCCCATGTCGAAGCGGACAATGAAATAGTCGAAGTTCAAGCGGATGCCGAGTCCGTAGGCCACAGCTATTTGCTTGTAGAACTCGTCGAAATGGAACTGTCCGCCGGGCTGGTCGGCATAGTTGCGTATGGTCCAAATGTTTCCGGCGTCGAGGAACAGGGCACCGTTGAATTTCCAAAACAGTTTGGTGCGCAACTCCATGTTCAAGTCGAGCTTCATGTCGCCCGTCTGGTTGATGAAGTCGATGCGTCCGTCGGTGCCGCGAAACCGTCCAGGTCCGAGTTCCCTGACATTCCATCCTCTCACGGAGTTGGCGCCGCCGGAGAAATAGCGCTTCTCGAAGGGCAGCACCGTGCTGTTTCCATAAGGGTAGGCGATGCCGAAGCCGGCATGCAGGGCCAGTTCGTTTCGACTGTCAAACTTGACGAGATGGGTATAGTCGAAGTCCGCCTTCACATATTGCGCATAGGCGATGTTGAAGAGCGTGTGCTGGTTGTTGTCGTTTCTCTTGAAGTGGCAAGCGTTGGCCAGTCCGCCCAGCAGGTTTCCCGCCGTCTCGATGTTGGCTTTGAGAGCCTGTGTGCCGTTGTTGTAGGTCACGCCGAATCCTATCTTCATGATAAACAGATTCTCGTAGTTGTAGCGGAGAATGGCGTTGCGGTTGTTGGTGTCGTCGAGATAGTCGTGCTTGAAGGTGGGCGAGATCCACGGCATGTAGACATAGTTGAGGTCTATCAGGTCGAGCTTGTAGGCGGAATGATGGTGTGGCTCACTCCATTTGTAGCGCCAGGCTGCGGAGAAGACGCGGCGGTGGAACTCGGGGCGGTTTTGGAGATTGTAGGCCAGGGAAAGCTCCGACGACCCGTGACTGTTGCGGGTGAAACTGCGGGAGAGGAAGGGCGCCAGGAACTTGGGAAAGGCGAGGCTCGCCTTCACGCCATATTCCTCGTAGTCTTGGTTCTGATAGCCTTCCAACCCCGTGATGGCCTCGAAGGCGGCACGCAGCTCGAGGCTGAAAAGCTCCGAGCCATGGAAAATGTTCCGGTTCTGATAGGTGAGGGTGGCGGCAGCACCGAGGTCGCCGGCGGTGTTGGTGCCTTCCGGCTGGAAACTGATGGAGTTGGGCTTCGTGGTGCTCACCTGCACATCGCAGTCGAGCTGGTGGTCGTCCACCTCATGGAACTGGATGTTGGTGTATTTCACGACCGACAACCGTCCTAAATAATTATAGGTGTTTTGCAGGTCTGTGGCGCTGAAGAGCCGACCTGACTCGATGCGGCAGTTGTTGTCGAGCACGCTTCTGCGGAGGGGCAGGGTGCCGTTGGCGTTGCCGATGAATTTCACGTTGCGGATGCGGTATTGCGGATGAGGGTGCTCGGTGTCGTTGTTGTTGGCGCGATAGGGGTGGAGATGGAACGTGAGGTCGATGCCCTTGTCGTCTTTGACCGAGTCGGCAGAGTAGGTGATGAAGTCTTTGTTGAAATGATAGTACCCTTGGTCGACGAGGGTGGCGGTGATGCGCTTGCGCTCTTCGTCGAGATCGTTGACGGAGAACTGTGTGCCCTCCTTGATGCGGTTGGTCTTCAGATAGTCTTTTTCAAGGATGGAGGCGATGAGGCTGTCCGCAATGTCGTAACGGATGCTTTTCACATAATAGGGCTTGCGGGGATGGAGGGTGTAGATGGCGGTCAACTTCTTGCCTTTGACACGGGTGTCTATACTGACAGACGATTGCATGTAGCCCATGTTTTTCATTGCCATCAAGAGGTCGTCGCAAGTCTTTTGCGCTTGCACAGTGTCGTAGATAACCGGCTCTTCTCCAATGCGTTTCAGCGTTCGGTTAATCCATTTTGTAGAGTCCTTGCCTGCGAGGCTGTAGGTGCCCAAGGGAATCTTGAACAGGCTGAACCAACGCGAGTTGGCACGCTGACGGATAAGCGATTCCAGTTGCTTGGCATTGAACGTCTTGTCGTCAGAATGTATTTCCACACGGTCGAGCAGATACTGCTTCTCGGGGATGAATTTGGACGACGAGCACGCCGCCAGAATCATCACACAAAGAGCGAAACCTAAGGTGCGGAAGAGATGGATATGTTGTCTTAGCATTGAATGTACTGTAGTTGTCGGTGCAAAGTTACATCTTTTTTCATGGAAAACTGTCACATGAGCTTGGGTTTTTATCATCCTTATTGGTAGCGGCTCCCTTGTCTGATGCCGTTTTGCCTCATGTAGTTGACCAGACGGTCGGTGAACTCATGGTTCTTCAATCCCCATTTGGGGGCAATGAGCAGTTGGGCAGGCGATTGGCTGACGAAGCGCTCGAGCACGAGGTCGGGGCGCAACCGCTCCACATAGTCGCATACGGTATGGATGTACTCGTCGACCGAGAAGACTGGGAACGGGTGCTCGCTGTATTCCTTTGCCAGCCGTGTGCCACGGATGATTTGCAACTGGTGGAGCTTGAGCACGGTGAGGGGTAGGGAAGAGACGAGGTTCGCCTGGCGGACGATCTCGTCATGCCCTTCGCCGGGCAAGCCGATAATCATGTGCCCTCCCGTCATGATGCCGCGTTCGGCTGTTAGCTCCACCGCCCGCCTACTGCAAGCGAAGTCATGCCCCCGGTTGATGCGCGCAAGCGTCAGGTCGTTGGCGCTCTCAATGCCATACTCCACCATGACAAACCTTTCCTTGGCCAACTGCTCCAAATAGTCGAGCAGGGAGGTGGACACGCAGTCGGGGCGGGTGCCGATGACGATGCCTTCCACTCCCGGTTGTACTAAAGCCTCCTCATACAGCGCCTTGAGCTTGTCGAGTGGGGCATAGGTGTTGGTGTAGGCCTGGAAATAGGCAAGATAGCGCATGTCGGGATATTTGCGCGCGAAGAAAGCCTTGCCCTCCGCTATTTGCGTGGCCACCGGTTTCGTGCGGTCGCAGTAGGAAGGATTGAAAGTCTCGTTGTCGCAAAACGAGCATCCTCCGGTGCTGATTCGCCCGTCGCGGTTGGGGCAAGAGAAGCCCGCGTCTATCGAGAGCTTTTGCACCCGGAAGGGGAACTGTCGGCGTATCCACGAGCCGAAATCGTTGTATGGTAGTGGTGACATTGTTGGTGTTTTTGTTCTTTTTAATACAGACGAGTTGCAAAAGTAATGAAAAAGATTTATCTTTGCACAAATTTACAATTATAAATTATCGCGATGAAACGTTTATTAATAATGTGTGCAGCCATATTGCTGGCAACGACCCAGTTGCTGGCTTCAGAACCCCTTAATCTGAAAGACATCACCAGCGGCCGATATCGTGCCGAAACCCTCAGCGCCGTAACACCCCTTGACGACGGCACTTATGCCCAAATCAGCGCTGACGGAAAGAAAATCGTCAAGTTCTCTTATTCTACAGGAAAGCAGGTAGGTGTGCTCTTCGACGTGGACAATACGCAGGGCAAGCATCTTTCCAACTTCGACGGATACATCATGAGTCCCGACGGTACCAAGATGCTCATCCGCACCGAGACCAAGCCCATCTACCGCCGTTCGAGCACTGCGGTCTACTATATATATAATATAGGTTCGCACAAGCTCACTCCGCTGTCAGACTATGGGCCACAGCAGGTGCCCACATGGAGCCCCGATGGCCATCAGATAGCCTTTGTGAGAGACAACAACATCTATCTCATCAAGTTGCTCTATGACAATGCGGAGAGCCAGGTGACCAAGGACGGAAAGTTCAACAACATCATCAATGGTGTGCCCGACTGGGTGAACGAGGAGGAGTTCGGCTTCAACCGTGCGCTCGCCTTCAATGCCGACGGCACCATGATTTGCTGGATCAAGTATGATGAGAGCCAGGTGAAGACCTATTCGCTCCAGCTCTTCAAGGGACTGAGCCCCGAGCGCTCAGCCTATGCCACCTATCCCGGTGAGTATTCCTATAAATATCCCAAGGCAGGAGAGGTGAACTCCAAGGTGTCTGTCTGGAGCTTTGACATCAAGAGCCGCCAGACCCGGCAGCTCCAAGTGCCTGTTGAGGCTGACGGCTATGTGCCCCGCCTCAAGGCCACATCCGACCCCGACAAGATGATTGTCCTCACCATGAACCGCCATCAGGACGCGCTCAATGTTTATGGCGTGAATCCGCGCACCACCATCAGCCATCTGCTGGTCAAGGAGAGTGTGCCGAAATATGTCAAGGAAGAGGTGCTCGACGGCATTGACATCGTGGGCGACGAGATGCTGTTGCCCAGCGACCGCGACGGATTCATGCACCTCTATGTATACAATCTGAACGGACAACTCCAGCGCAAGGTCATCGGCGGACAATATGACATCACCGACTTCTACGGCATGGACGCCAAGACGGGCGATATCTATTATCAGGCGGCTTGCCTGAATCCGATGGACCGCCAAGTGATGGTGGCTCACAAAAACGGTAAGATAGAGCGTCTGTCCAAACAGGAAGGATGGAACTCAGCCATCTTTGCCAAAGACTACAAGAACTATATCAATGTGTGGAGCGACCGACATACCCCACAGGTGACCACCCTTTGCAACAATCGTGGAACGGTGCAGACAACGTTGCTCGACAATGCGGAACTGAAAAAGACACTTGCCGGCATGGCTCTTGGCGCCAATGAGCAGTTCTCTTTCACCACCTCTGAGGGCGTGAAACTGAACGGATGGATGGTCAAGCCTGCCGACTTCGACGCCAACAAGAAATATCCCGTCATCATGTTCCAATACAGCGGACCGGGCAGCCAGCAGGTGGTCAATTCCTGGAACTGCGGTTCGATGGGCCAAGGTTGTCTCTTCGACCAGTATCTCGCCCAGCATGGCTTCATTGTCGTGTGTGTGGATGGCCGTGGCACAGGTGGTCGCGGTGCGGAATTCGAGAAGAGTGTCTATCTGAAGATGGGCGACTTGGAATCTAAAGACCAGGTGGAGACCGCCCTCTGGTTGGGCAAGCAGAGCTATGTGGACAAAGACCGTATCGGCATCTGGGGCTGGAGCTTTGGCGGTTTCAACACGCTGATGAGCATGAGCGAGGGCAGAGGTGTCTTCCGTGCCGGCGTGGCTGTGGGCCCTCCAACCTCATGGCGTTTCTACGACACCATCTATACAGAACGCTATATGCGCACTCCCGGAGAAAATCCGACAGGCTATGACGACAATCCCATCTCCCGCGCCGAGCGTCTGCATGGCAGTCTGCTCATCTGCCACGGTCTTGCCGACGACAATGTGCATCCTCAAAACACCTTTGAATATACCGAGGCCCTAGTCCAGGCAGACAAGGATTTCAAGATGAACATCTATACCAACCGCAACCACAGCATTTTCGGTGGCAACACCCGCAACCATCTCCTCCGTCAGATTACAGAGTTCTTCGAGGAGAAAATGAAATAAAGGAACAGCGAGGATGAAGCAAAGTGAACGCTACGAGGCGGTGCTCGCCTATTTCCGCCAGGAGATGCCTGAGGTGGATACCGAACTGCAGTATACCAACATCTTCCAGCTCCTTGTTGCCGTGATGCTCAGTGCCCAGTGCACGGACAAACGCATCAACCAAGTCACACCGGCACTCTTTGCCCAGTGGCCCACTGCCTCCGCACTAGCCGAGGCGGAAGAATGGGAAGTGTATGAGTATATCAAGAGCGTGAGCTATCCCAATGCCAAGGCCAAACATCTGGTGGAGATGGCGCGCATGCTCGTCCACGACTTCGGTGGAGAGGTGCCCACCCACTTCGACGACCTCGTGAAACTTCCCGGGGTGGGGCGGAAGACAGCCAATGTCATCGAGGCTGTAGCCTATGGCAAGGCGGCAATGCCGGTCGACACCCATGTCTATCGGGTGAGCCATCGCTTGGGGCTTGTGCCTGCCAGCGACAACACTCCCTACAAGGTGGAGCAGACCCTGAAGCGGCATATCCCTGCCGATGAGTTGGCGAAAGCCCATCATTGGCTATTGCTGCATGGAAGATATATCTGTGTGAGCCGGAAGCCGAAATGCGACAAGTGTCCGTTCGACGCCTTCTGTCCCAAGCGACTTGACGACTCCAAGGTCAGCGACGCGCATCCCAGGAAACGGCGGACAACTCAAAGTAAACAACAAGCATGAACAGCAAACTTATCATCACCTTCTTGAAACACGTCATGGCCAACAACGACCGCCAGTGGTTTCAAGCGCATAAAGACGAATATCTCGAGGCGAAAGCCTCTTTTGAAGAAGGCGTGGCGGAAGCCATTGCCCGCATTGCCGAGTTCGATCCTTCGGTAGCCCATGTGCAAGTGAAGGACGCCACCTACCGATTCTATCGCGACACCCGATTCTCCAACGACAAGTCGCCCTATAAGAACCATCTTGGTGCCTACATTGCCGCCCATGGCAAGAAAGCCCTGCACGGCGGCTACTATCTCCACATGGAACCCGGCCATTGCCTGTTGGCGCTGGGCAACTATTATCTGCCCACCAACATCCTCACCTCTTGCCGCAACGAGATCATGGGCAACATTGATCGTTGGCGGGAGGCAGTGGAGTCGCCCGACTTCCTTCAGACCTTCGGCAAACCCGGCGAGGGAGGATGGGACGACGAGCGGGGCTTCGGACTGACGATGCTCAAGAAATGTCCCAAAGACTTCCCGAAAGACTATCCCTATATGGACTATCTCCGCATGAAAGACTATTGCTGCTGGACGCGTGTCGCTGACAATTTCTTCGGCAGCGACGGCTGGCTCGACGAGATGACCCGCATCTTCAAGATAGGCAAGCCCATGATGGACATGATGAACGAGGTGATAGACGATTACGAATAAGAAGAAACAAAGAAAACAATTATGGAAATAACAAGATCTGAATTTACGATCAGTAGCCCTACGGTCAGCAAGTGCCCCAACGACACCAAGGCTGAATACGCATTCATTGGCCGTTCCAATGTGGGCAAGTCGAGTCTCATCAACATGCTCTGCAACCACAAGAATCTCGCCAAGACATCGGCTACTCCCGGCAAGACCTTGCTCATCAACCATTTTATCATCAACAACGAGTGGTATCTTGTCGACCTCCCAGGCTATGGCTTTGCCAAGCGGAGCAAGAGTGTGCAACAGAAGTTGGAGCAGATGATTTCGCAGTATATCCTGCAGCGCAAGCAACTGGTCAATGTGTTTGTGCTCATCGACGTTCGCCATGAGCAGCAGAAAATAGACCGTGAGTTCATCGACTGGCTTGGAGCCAGCTCGGTGCCCTTTGCCATCATCTTCACCAAGGCCGACAAGCTTGGTATGCCCAAGGCCCGCAAGAATGCCGAGGCATGGATGGAAGCGCTCAAGGACACTTGGGAAGACCTTCCCCCTTATTTCATCACCAGCTCGGAAAAGAAGTTGGGCCGCGACGAGGTGCTCGACTATATTGAGGAAATCAACAAGTCACTCGCCGAAGAATAATCCTTGAAAAACAATATTGTCAATAGACTAAGAAAATGGCAGTGATACCCTATTTAGACGTGCAGAATGTGTCGAAGGCTTTCGGCGCCCATGTGCTGTTCCGCAATCTCAGTTTCAGTGTGAGCGAGGGACAGAAGGTGGGCTTGGTGGC
>JBNMIE010000083.1:0-10390 GCA_050873125.1 Prevotella sp. | reverse complement strand
GCCCGCCGGTGGTTATGACCAGATCGCTGCGCGAAAGCGCTTCGCGCAAAGCGTCCTCCAGACGCCGGGGATTGTCTCCCACCACACAGCTGTGCAGCACGTCGATGCCCAGAGCGGAAAGCTCCATAAAGATGTTAATGATTTGTTCCTCTTCCGGGAAAGCGGCGATACGATTGATATAGTTGTCGGCGAAGAGAGGATAACCCTCCCAGTCGCTGTTGTTGAAGCGCAGGGAAATGTCATCACTGAGCGTCACATCACGGAGCAACAATTTCAAGTTGGGAGCGATAGCGCAATTGTAGACATAGTGGGGAGACTTCCAACCGAGCACGTGCTTGGCACCCTCGGTCAGCATTCCCTTGAAGCCCATGGCTGCCACCTGTCCGCCTATGTCGTCGCTATAGATGAGAGACGAGTTGCGGAGCACCTTCGGTTTCTGTCCGAAATACTGCTCTATCTTCTCGCACTGCTTCTTCACATCGGCGGCAAAACACTCTTCATTGGCAAGTGAGGACAAGCCGTGGGAATAAGGTTCGGCGAGAAATTCCACACAACCCGTGTCGTTGAGTTCCTGCAGTTTCTCGATGACCTGTGGCGCATGGAGTTCCAACTGCTCGATGCCGACACCCGACAAGGAGAATGCCACCTTGAAATATTTACCGTTGGCACGAATCATGTCGAGCAAGGTGTTGAGCGCCGGCATATAGGAACGCTCCGCAATGTCGCTGATGCTCCGGTCGTTCTCGTAGTCATCGTAGTAATAATGGTCCGTACCGATGTCGAAGAAACGATAACGGCGGAGATGTATAATCTGGTGTATCTCGAAATATAAGCAAATTGTTTTCATAATCTTGTTGTTTAGAAGGTTGCTAAACGGTTTATAACTGATGGTTGATGGTGCGGTCGTAGAGTTCGCGTATCCACAAGCCCACTTTCTCCCAAGTGATCTGGTCGACTTCGCGCTTGCCCTCATCCTGCAGATAGTGGAACAGGCTGTCGTTGTGGCAGATGCTGTAGATGGCGTCCGCCATAGCGTGGATGTCCCAATAGTCCACCTTGATGCAGTTGTGCAGAATCTCGGCGCAACCACTCTGCTTGGAGATGATGGTCGGTGTGCCGCACTGCATGGCCTCAAGCGGAGAGATACCGAAAGGTTCGCTCACCGAAGGCATCACGTAGACATCCGAGTCTTTCAAGCACTGATAGACTTGCTTGCCCCGCATGAAGCCTGGGAAATGGAAACGGTCGGCGATGCCTCGCTCTGCCGCCAGATAAATCATGGCATCCATCATGTCGCCACTGCCCGCCATGCAGAAGCGCACGTTGCGGGTACGGTGGAGCACCATGTTGGCAGCCTCCACAAAATATTCAGGGCCTTTCTGCATGGTGATACGTCCCAAGAAGGTGACGATTTTCTCCTTGCCCGTATGGTCGGGACGCGGAATGTCATGCAGTTCCTGACGGAGCGGATAGACAGCATTGTGCACGGTGAAGCACTTGCGTGGGTCTTGATGATACTGATGGATGACGGTCTGGCGGGTCAGTTCGCTGACGCACATGATGCAGTCGGCATTGTCCATACCGTCTTTCTCTATCGAGTAGACCGACGGATTTGGCTTGCCGCGACTACGGTCAAACTCCGTGGCGTGTACATGGATGCACAGTGGCTTGCCACTCACATTCTTGGCATGGATGCCGGCAGGATAAGTGAGCCAGTCGTGCGCATGGATGATGTCATAGTCCTGCTGACGGGCCACAACACCTGCCACGATGGAATAGTTGTTGATTTCCTCGTGCAGGTTGTCGGGATAGCGTCCCGAGAACTCCATGCAGCCGAGGTCGTTGACATGCATATAGTTGAAGTCGGCATAGATGTGGTCACGCAGTTTGAAATACAAATCGGGATCCATCACATTGCCCACACGCGATTTCACATAGTCATAGTTCACGTCACGCCAAGCGATAGGCACAGCGTTCATGGCTATGATGTTCAGAAAACTCTTGTCCTCATCACCCCAAGGCTTGGGCAGACAGAAGGTGATTTGCATGTCACCTTGCTCCGACAAACCTTTGGTGATACCATAACTGGCAGTACCTAAACCTCCGAGAATGTGAGGGGGATACTCCCATCCAAACATTAGTACTTTCATAGTTTCTGTCTCCTCTTATTTTAAGGTAAAGGCATCTATCAATTTAAGGGTTCTCAAGATTTCAGCCACATTCATGGCAAACGACACTGCGCCACGGCCGGTGAACGGCGGGTTACCGTCGAAGAGTTCGGGAATGGTGCCCACACAGAGATGGGTCATCTCGTCTTCATAGCCCACCATCTGGCGCTCCACAAAGCTCAAGCGTGTGCGCTTGTAGAGTTTCAGACAGGCTTCCATGTAGAAGCCTTCCAACCATGGCCAGGCTGTACCCTGATGATAGGCATAATCGCGCTGGGTCTGCGGACCGACATACATCGGGTTGTAGCCGCCACTCTTCGGTGAGAGTGAGCGCAAGCCTTTGGGGGTGAGCAGCTCACGGGTGCAGATATCGAAGACGCTCTTCTTCTGCTGTTGGTTGAGAGGTGAATAGTCAAACGCCACAGGGAAGATCATGTTCGGACGCACACTCCAGTCCATCATCGAACCATCCACATAGTCGAAGAGATAGCCATAGTCGTTGAGGAAAGTCTCAAGGAAGGATGTCTTGCAGAGTTCGGCACGCTTTTCAAGCATCTCCACATCCTTCGCATTGCCTTGTTCTTCAGCCAAAGAGGCGACAAACTTCAAGGCATTGTACCACAGGGCATTGAATTCCACAATATAACCCGTGCGAGGTACCACAGGACGACCGTTGGCAGTGGAGTTCATCCACGTCACAGCCTCATCCTTACCATTGGTGTAGAGCAGTCCGTTGGCATGCAACTCGAGGTTAGGATGCTTGTTGCCGATGATATAATTGACGATGTCGCGGAGCAGTTTACCATATTTGTTCCAACACTGCTCGCGTCCTACACTCTTGGCATACTGCTGGAGACACCACACTGCCCACAACGGGACATCGGGCTTTTCTATCTCATAGAGTTTCACCGACAGAGGCTTGTTGTCCATAAACTCGCGCAAGCCCTTCTCTGCGGTTTTCATCACCGACTCGAAGTAGGACACCTCGTCGATGGCAAGTGTCAAGCCCGGCAGAGCGATGAACGTGTCGCGGGCACGGCTCTTGAACCATGGATAGCCGGCGAGGATATAGTGTTCCTGGTCGTTGACATAATAAGAGAACTGGTGGGCTGCATTGTAAAGACAATGGAAGAAACTGTCACGGGGAATGCGGTCTTCCACCTCTTTGTCGAAAAGTCGCTTCAAGCCAGACGTGTGGCTCTCGGAAGTGGACGCGGCAAAAATGATGCTCTCGCCCTTGCGGATGCCCATCTCGAAATAGCCGGGAACGTAGAGATCTTCATTGGAGGCATAGCCACGTTCCTGCTCCTTGGGATATTCCACACCACGATACCAGTCGGGGCTGAAGATGAACTCGTTTTTCTTGTTGAACTGCATGAAGAGTTCGGGATAGCCCGCATACATGCAGGTCTTGATGCCATTTTCCACCTGTTGGTAGTCACGGCTTGCCACTGAATTTTCGTGTGTGAACTGGCGCACACTGCGGAAAGCGAGGAACGGGCGGAAACGAAGGGTCGTTGTCGAATGGGCATCAACCAAGGTGTAACGAATCAGGATTCGGTCTTCATGGTGCTGGAAGACCACTTCTTTCTTCAAAAGCACACCACCCACACGGTAGAGCGTGGTGGGCACCTTGTCACAATCAAACTCACGTATATACTTGTGTCCCTTAGGACTGAAATTGTTGCCCTGATATTTGTGCAGTCCGAGGTTGAACTCGGCTCCATGCTGCACCACCGTCACGTCGAGCGACGAGAGCAGGACATGGTTTTCGTCGTCGAGATTGCGCACAGGAACGACCAGCAACCCGTGGTATTTGCGCGTATTGCAGTCGACAATCGTCGAGGAGGAATACGCCCCCGAGCGGTTGGTTCTGAGCAGTTCCCTCGACAAGGATTCCTGCAAGTTGGTCATCAGAGCTTTTTCGAATCTAAGATAACTCATAATATTTAAGGTTTACAATGTTTCGGTAACAGAAAATGCTATATCCGAGAGGATTATGCGGCAAGCGTCGCGTCCCCTTAAGATTGTGTCAAAGTTAAGGTTTTTTGTTTAATCCACAAAATAATCAGACTGAAAACTTTAGCTTAGTCGCCATTTTTTGCGTATCTGAGGAGAAAAACAGAGAAAGGGTACTAAGATTAGAGGGAATTTTATTAATTTTGCACGGAATTTTTAGAATGGAGCATGGATAACAACCAAGAACAGCTGAAAGAAAAAGCACTCGACGCAATCGCCACACAATGGAAGCCAATGGATGAAGAGCAGGCAAAACTGCTCCGGGACACTGTCGTTATCGAACAATACAAGAAGAACGAAGTGGTCTACAAGAAAATGGAGATTCCATCCTACATTTCCTATCTGATTGAGGGGAAAGTAAAAATCTGCAAGGATGGCATCATGGGCAAAAACCGCATCATCCGAGTGGTGAAGCCATGCGACCCTTTCGGCTACAGAGCCTTCTTTGACAACCAGCAATACACCACTGCCGCCATGACCCTCGAAGACTCGGTCGTGGCGAAAATTCCTGTCACCACCGTCCACACAATCTTGCGGTACAACTATTTTTTCGCCATGTCGCTCATCAAGCACCTCGCCCGTGAGTTGGGACTGGCGGACACACGCACCATCAACCTCACACAGAAGCATGTGAGAGGAAGACTGGCCGAAGCCCTCATCTATCTTGAGGACGGCTATGGCATGGAAGAGGACGGACAAACACTGAGCGTCAAACTGAGCCGGGAGGAACTGGCCAACCTGTCCAATATGACCACCAACAATGCCATCCGCACCCTTTCGGCCTTTGTTTCCGAAGGGTTGGTGCTGACCGACGGAAGGGACATCAAGATATTGAAAGACGAGGAACTCCGCAAGATATCGGAATTCGGATAGCCCCGCTTATTCGGGTATAATCAGATTGAGCACCTCCTGCTCCACCGTAATCTTGTATGCGCCCAAGGGCGTGTTCATCATTCGCCCGTCGATGCTCACCAAGGCATGGCGCGCTTCTTCCACAATCACCTCATGGGTGCGATAGGGATGCACGCTCTTGTGATTGAGGAATTTTCCGCAGAACAGCAGATAGAAACCTTCTATGAGCTGGGTCATCTCGGGATGATAGACCACCGACACATCCAGCAGTCCATTATAGGGAACGGCATTGGGAGTCTGCCCATATCCGGTACAGTTGCCCACACAGACGGTCATCACCTTCCGCTTCACCTCATCAGAGTTGATTTTCAAGTGCATCTTGTAGTCAAGCCGCTGGAAAATCATCAGCACAAAAGAGAAGAGAAACGACAACGTGCGCGAGCCGAACATCCGGCGCGTCTGATGACGCATGTTCATGATGGCGGCTATCAGTCCGATGTTGACACAATTCAAGAAATATCGGTGGCAGTTCTCATGGTTCTTGTTGACATAGCGTATGCATCCCAAGTCGATTTTGCGAATGCGGCGGGCCTTCAACCACTTCACCGTCTGCAGCACCTCCCCTTCCTTGAGTCCCCAGAAATGGGCGAAATCGTTCATCATACCATTGGGAATGATGCCCAAGGCGATGCCGTCGCGAGTGTCCTTGTCCACCTGCATCAGGCAGTTGACAGCGTCGTTGAGTGCCGAGTCGCCGCCCACGATGACAATGGTCTTGTAGCCATTGTTGATCATCATTGTGACCAACCGTTCCACACTCTTCTGGTTCTCGCTTTGTATGAAATCATACTCCACCTGTTCTTCTTTCAGACAGTGTTCTATTTTCTCCCACCGCTTGTGCGAGCCAATCAGTCCGCCATGCTTCGGGCAATAGAGCACGCCCCATCTCTTCTGTTCCATAATTATGATTTATCGTTGAGCAGTTGCATTACTTGTTCCACTTTCCTCTCCATGGGCTGCAGGGCATCTATCCAATGAATGGTGTAGCCACGGCGCTCCATGCCCCGGAACCACGTCATCTGGCGCTTGGCAAACTGATGGATGGCTATCTCCAACCGGTTGAACATCTCATCATAAGTGGTCTTGCCCGTCAGATACTCCGTTACGAACTTGTATTCCAGTCCATAGTATATCAGATTCTCCGCAGGGATGCCACTGTCGAGCAACGCCTGTATCTCGTCTATCATTCCATGGGCAAGACGCTGGCGGAGACGGGCGGTGATTTTCTCCCGCCGGCTGGTGCGGTCGATGTCCACACCGACAATCACAGAGTCAATCTTCGGAAACTCCCGGTTGTCTGTGGGATGCTCCAGATTGTAGGTTTCAATCTCGATGGCACGGATAGCACGCTGGGCAGTGTCTACATCCGTCGTGTTGTGCATGTTGGAATGGTTGCGCGCCTTCAGGTCCTCGAGCATGAGGGGCAACTCGTCCAATGACTTGCCGGCGAGCCGCTCGCGCAATTCCGGATTTTGCGGGACGGGCGACAGATGATAGCCTCCCAACACAGATTCTATATAGAGTCCGGTGCCGCCGCAAAGAATCGGCTGCACGCCCCGTGAGGTGATGTCGCGGTAGGCATCCAGAAAGTCCTGCTGATATTCAAAGAGATTGTACTTGGTGCCCGGCTCCCGAATGTCTATCAGATGATAAGGCACAGGTTTCCCTTTGACCACATAGTCGTCCAGGTCCTTGCCGGTTCCGATGTCCATCCTGCGGTACACCTGCCGGCTGTCGGCACTGATAATCTCGCCGTCCAACCGGGCGGCCACCTCCGTGGCAAGCGAAGTTTTGCCGCTTGCCGTGGGTCCCAATATCGTGAGCAGTCTCTTCATTTCGGGCGCTAAGTTAATAAAAAAAAGCCGTCCAGCAATGCTGAACGGCCTATTTTTATCGTTTTAATGGTTTAATTAGCCATTGTGCTTCTTCATGATCTTGATCAACTCAACAACCTTGTGTGAGTAACCAATCTCGTTGTCATACCAAGAAACAACCTTTACGAAGTGGTCTGTGAGGTATACACCAGCGTTAGCGTCGAAGATAGAAGTCAATGGGCAGCCGAGGAAGTCAGAAGAAACGACAGCGTCCTCAGTGTAACCGAGTACACCCTTCAACTCGTTCTCAGAAGCCTTCTTCATTGCAGCGCAGATATCCTCTTTTGTTGCAGCCTTCTTCAAGTTTACAGTCAGGTCAACTACAGATACGTCCAATGTAGGAACACGCATAGAGATACCTGTCAACTTGCCGTTGAGCTCAGGGATAACCTTACCTACAGCCTTAGCAGCACCAGTTGTAGAAGGGATGATGTTGCCAGAAGCAGCACGACCACCGCGCCAATCCTTCATAGAAGGACCGTCTACAGTCTTCTGTGTAGCAGTTGTAGAGTGAACAGTTGTCATCAAACCTGTCTCGATACCGAAGTTATCGTTGAGCACTTTGGCGATAGGAGCCAAGCAGTTTGTTGTACAAGAAGCGTTAGAAACGATCTGTTGACCAGCATATTTGTCGGTGTTTACGCCACATACGAACATGTCAGCCTGACGGCCGTCCTCACCCTTCTTAGAAGGAGCAGAGAGAACTACATACTTGGCACCAGCCTTGAGGTGCTTCTCAGCCTTCTCGTAAGCGAGGAAGAGACCTGTAGACTCAACTACATACTCAGCACCAACCTCGTCCCACTTCAAGTTCTCAGGGTCACGCTCTGCAGTAACGCGGATGTGGTTACCGTTAACGATAAGCTCGCTCTTCTCAACGTCTGCCTCAATAGTGCCGTCGAAGTGACCGTGCATTGTATCATACTTCAGCATGTAAGCCATGTAGTCTACAGGACACAGGTCGTTGATAGCTACTACCTGAACTTCTTTAGCGTTCTCTGGCTCCATTGTTGAGCGGAAAACGAAGCGGCCGATACGGCCAAAACCGTTAATACCAATCTTAATCATTTGTTTGTTATTTTAAAGGTTTAAAATATATAACTACTTTATAGTCTTGATGCCATCAGCCGCTCCCGTCCATGTCGTCACATAAAAAGGAGAAAGCCAATCGCACTTTTTCTTCTTATCGGGCGCAAAGATACAATTTTTTTTCTAATTTTGCAGTCGAAAAGAGTATTAAATAATCTAAATATTACGAACATGGGTAAATTCATCAACGAGTTCAAACAGTTTGCCGTCAAGGGCAATGCTGTGGACATGGCTGTCGGTGTGATTATCGGCGGCGCTTTTGGCAAAATTGTCTCTTCCATCGTCAACGACATCATCATGCCGCCTATCGGATGGCTCATCGGGGGTGTCAACTTCTCCGATCTGAAGTTCACGCTTCCCGCCGTCGACATCGCCGGACTGGAGAAGATGGAGCCTGCCACCATCAACTACGGCAGTTTCATCCAGACCATCATCGATTTCGTCATCATCGCCTTCTGCGTGTTCCTCCTCGTCAAAGGTATCAACAAGTTGGCACGCAAGAAGGAGGCTGAGCCTAAACCCGAAACACCTCCCGCTCCATCCAAGGAGGAACAGCTCCTCACCGAAATACGCGACCTGCTGAAAGAGCAGAACAAGAAATAAAATCTTTCCACAACGCACGAGACCAGGCACGGATCTTTCTGTCCATCGCCTGGTCTCACCTTTTTATAAAGTAAATAAATCACAAGAGCTTTTCCAAGAACTCGCAAGCGTCTGCCACGCACATCGGACACTCACGCAACACTTGCTTGGTCTCCACACCTTTCAGCACCTTGCACTGGGTAGCATGGTTGCGCGCCTGAAAGTTGGCCATCATCTCTCTCATGCCCTTCATCGACTTTGCCTTGTCCCTGGTTATCATGCCAAGGGCGATACCGGCACCCACAAGGGCACCGCAAGTTCCCTCCATGTTGCCCATACCTGCCGCAAAACTGTTGCAGAGATTACGACTGGTCTCCTCATCTATGCCCGTGAGGTCTGAATAGGTGCAGAGCACCGCCTGGGCACAGTTATACTTTCCGCTTGCCTTCTTCTCGGCAGCAATCATCTTTCTTGTTTCCATTGTCTTACTAAATTTTTATTGTTGTCTCACAATATGACGTTTTTATTGTCGTCGAATAACATAACTTTTATTTCCAATATGCCTTGTCGAATATGACGGAAGGATGAACTCTATCTCTCAGATAGATGTCGTTAGCCTCAGTTGGGAGCCACTTACCCGATTTTCCCTCGAAGACCAACATGCCCAACTCATCACACAAGTCATAGAATCCCGGCACCTGTGGCTGACGCAAAACAATGGCATTATATCCCTCGTTCTTCAAAGCCCGAAGATTCTTGCGCAACTCATCTTTTGCCATTGGTTCCTTCTCGGCATAGACAAACTTCTTGAGCTGAACTCGTTGACCATTCAGCATCACTTCCTTCTTATTCACCTGCTGAAGGGTTCTCAATCCCACCTTCACCTTGCCTCGGCAAACCACCTTGCCATCTTTGTGAAGCATCACGGTGAGGAGATAGAGCTGAGGAGTATTCATGTTCCATATCTTCGCCTCGTTCAATGGGATGCGCAACTGATGGGTAGAGTCAGCGTTGGCTATTAAAGGGATTTCTTCTGATGTAGCGACCACATTCTTTCCCTCCATATCATCGGATAGCTCAGCCGACAAACTATAGCCCTCATCATGAATCCAGGTGGAAGAAGAGGTAATCTGTAGGCTTCCACTGCCCTGGCTCTCTGGCAGATACTGATACTCTATTCCCCATTTCGAGAGATGAGTCTTAGGGGCAGTAACAAGATAGAGGTCACGCCCCAACTCATGATTCATGCCAGTGGCAACCAACTTCAACTCGTTTTCTCCCTCCTGCTTAAGATAAGGAGTCATCTCGTCGATAAACGAAACATAACCATTCTTTCGGTTCTCCAAGAGATGACCATTCAGATAAACCTGCATCTTTGCATCGACACCTCCCTTGAATCCATCAAGGTACAAGTGATAAGTCTCCGTCTTGCGCAAGTCCTTCATATTGAATACTTTTCGGTAGGTAGTAGAACCACCCTTACTGTTATCCATCGAATGCTCCCAGCCATCCATCCAGAGGGTTGCCTTGCCAAACGATACCTGCGCAAGGAGTGCTGCCGGAGACAAGAATGTCGCCAGCATAAGTGCTAATATTTTCTTTTTCATAACCTGTTGGCGGAATTAATTTAGTGCATATTTAATTCTGCCAATGGGCTTGTCGTTAATGAAGTTTACGTATTGCAGAATGGTAAGTGCACTAATTTTGCCAATGATTCTGGCAAACAAACCATTAGTTATTTTCGCG
>JBNMIE010000082.1:0-10494 GCA_050873125.1 Prevotella sp. | reverse complement strand
CTCTTGAACACGTCACGGATCCATGGCAACTGGCTCAGTCCGGAGTAGCGCACCTGCCAGTTGGGCAGCAACCGGGTCAGTGCCGGGAAGATGTCGAGCCCTTTTCCGCCCATGCTCGTGTAGGCATTGAGGAAGGCGGGCACCATCACGTCTGCGCCGTAGCGGTTGACCTTTCCGTTTTGCGGGTCAAAGGTCTGTCCGGCGAGGGTTGTTCCTTGGGGATAGACAGCCCCGGCATAGCGCTGCTCCACCCGCTCACGGTAGAGGTCGAGCGAACGGCAGAACTTCTCAAAGGTCTTCGAATGGAAGCCGTTGGCGGCATTGCCCACACCCTCAAACGCACTGCCCAGCGAGAGCGTGGTCATGGTGAACGTTCCGCTCTGGGTGGTGGGGTTCCCCTGATACATATACTGTATGCTCTTCGCCTTGGTCACCGTGCGTGTGGCGGAGAGGTCGATTTTGAGATCGCGCACAGGTTCAAGCGTCACGCGTATCGTCAGGTCCTCAGTCTTGTTGGTGGTGGCAGGAGTGGCCACACTGTCATTTTGGAGCAGCCATCCGCGCTCGCGTGCCTTCTCGATATAGCTGTCGCCCGTGAGTCCGAAGGCGAAGTCGAGACCTGGGGAGAGGGCACCCGTGCCACGGGTCTGGCCGAACACGTCGCCGATGTTGGGCATGAAGCCCGGCAGCGACATCGACTGCTGGTTGCGGTAGGTGAAGCTCACCGAGCGCACCATCATCAGTGCCCGTGCCACACACTGCGCCGTCTTATACCATCCCTTGCCCTCCAGCGGTTCTTTCGGTGTGACGGTGAGTTTGAGGCGCAGGGCAGTGTCAAGCGGATTGAAGATTTTGATCTTGTTGTCGTCCACCTTGCGGTATTTCAGTTTGAACGGTTTGCCGTCCGCCGTCTTGGCACTCACGATGAGACGCTTGGTGCGCTTGCCGTGGGTGATGATGGTCGAGGTGTCTGCCTTGAGGGTCAGTTCGCGCTCAAAGCTCTTCTTGTTCTTGGGCAGCACCTTCTGCATCTGGGTTTCCTTCGGCTTGCCCGCTGCCAGCGCTTTGGCTTCCGCCTCACGCTGTTTCTTGGCCTCCTCCTGCTTTCGCTTGCGCTCGGCCGCCCGCTGCTGCGGTGTCTGCCGGCGTTGTGGCTTGCTGAAGCGTTCGTTGGTCTTCTTGAGGAACGGAATGTGGTTGTAGAGGTTCTCCATATTCAGCGTTCCATTGATATTGATGTTGCGGTCGTTGGCGATGGTGTTGCCCAGCGACGTGCCGTCGTCGAGTTCTGTGCCGCGTGCCCATGAATAGGTGGCGGTGTAGCTGGCGTCTGCCTGTATCCAGTTGAAGATTGGGATGAGGTTGAGCGGCAACTGGTAGCTGGCGTTGAACGTTTGGTTGTAGTCGAGCGGTGTGCCGAAATGCTTGATGCTGGTCCACACAGAGTCTTTCCATGCCGAATACTGGTCGGCATAGAGGTCTTTGTTCACGGGCGTATAGGGCTCTTCCGCCTGTGCGTGGGTGGCACTCTGGAAGCTCGCGTGGAGATTCTTGGTCAGGTCCCAACGCAGGGAGAAGTCGCGGTTCCAGAGGAACTGCTCGCTGAAAGTGACAGGAAGCTGTGCGCCTTCAAGGTTATCCATGTCGCGCTCCTGCAGCTCGTAGTAGTTGCGGGTCATCTCGGTATTGAACGTGATGTTCTGCGGCAACCAGTTGAGTCCGAGGTTCTTCATGATGTCGAACCATTTGGAGCGGCTCTTGATGAGTTTCTTGAACGGTTCCCATGCCTTGTAGACCGGAGTCCACGAGTAGTTGAGCGCTCCGCGCCAGTTGTCCTCGTTCTCATAGACGGTGGTCTCTCCCTGCGTGTGGCGGTGTGAGTGGCTGTAGCTCAGGGAGAAGTTGGCGGGATCGTAAGGCATGGGGTGGCGCTTGGTCTGAATGCCCACCCGCAAGCCGGAGATGGAGAAGTTGGTGTTCACCGTCTTGGTCACGGCGATGCTCTCAATGGAGTCGCGCTCATGCCGGTTGGCGGCGGCATCGAGGGCATCGTTCAGGCGCATGTCGGTGTCAAGGGGATTATACTTGGGTCGTGTCTCCTCGCGGGTGACGGAATAGTAGAGCGGAGCGGACACCTTCGCCTTGTCGGGGAAGAACTTGCCCAGTTCCACATTGGCGGTGACGGAATAGGTCTTGTAGTCGTCGGTGGAGCGCTGGCTGGCGCCGTCCTCGAGACCTCCGAAGCCCTCGCTGGTGTATTTGCCGTTCACCGCCACGGTGCCGAGGTCGGAGAGCTGCATGTTGAGGTTGCCCTGCGCTGCCCATCCGCCACTGTTCTCGTAGTCCTTGAGGCGAAGCTCGTTGACCCACACCTCGCCGGTCTTGGCGGTGGACGAGAGGTTGCGCACACCGATGATCATGGTCTTCACCTCGCCGAGTGTCGGGTTACCCATGATGGACACCTTGTTCTTGGGGTTTTCGCTGTCATAGGCTGAATACTCGCGGTTGAACGACGCCAAGCCCTGTGCCTTCGCCTTGTTGCGCTCCTTCTTCAGGGCGGTGAACACGGTGAGCGGGATGTTGAGCATGTTCTCGTCGGGCCACACGGCATGCACGTCGACCGTGGAATAGCGGTCGTAGGTGCCGGGGGCGGTGAGCTTCAGCGGTATCTCATATTCATAGTAGTTGTTCTTGTAGTCGGAGCCGAGGCGCACGAAGAGTGCCAACTGGTTGTCGGCAAGGTTGGTCACGTTCTGCTCGGGCGCATTGGCATGGGCGAAGAGCTGCAGCCGGCGATACTGGCGCAGGTCAAGGGTGGTGTTCTTGTAGACGGCCTTCGACTCGCCCGAACCGAGCGTGGTGACGCTCAGCTGGAGGGCTTGCTCGTTCTGCTCCACTATCTGCGACTGCGAGGGGTCTTGCTCGCGGCGGATGCCGGGAGGCATCACATAGTTGACCGGAGTCTTGTCGCTGTTCTCCTCCAGACTGACGGCGCTCACGGCGAGCTTGCCCGAGTGGGCACTCGACGGGGTGAGGTCCTGCTCATAGACGCGCCACTCTCCACGCACGAGGTCGAGATTGGCGAAGCGCATGACGTTGGGCTTCTTGAAACCGGTGAGGAACATGCGCATGAAGCGGATGGAAGAGAAGTCGCTGATGCCGCCCACCCGCTGCTCATACTGGTCGAGCGGTATGCGGAACTGGTACCAGGTGGCTGCCTTGGCTGGCTTGCCGTTGCGCAGTGAGGGATAGGTCACGCGCTTGTCGACGATATAGTTGGTGCCCACCACAAGGTCTTCCGGACGGATGGAGATGTGGTACTGGTAGTAGCGCTCATATTCGTTGAGGGTGTAGTCCTGGTTGATGTCCTCCACATCGGGTGTGGTCTTGTAGGAGGTGTCATAGCTCTCCTTGCGCGACTTGTTGTCGGGCGAGTTGCCCTGCGGGTTGTTGATGCGCTTGTAGCGTTCGAGGATAGGCATCTCCAGTTGGTCGTAGTCGGAGCCGCGGAAATAGTGGTAGTCGTCGTTGGCCGGGTCGGCGAGGATGGAGTCGCGCACGCTCTCCTTCACCTTGCCGCTGATTTGGTTGAGGAAATCCTGGTAGGTGCCGAAGGTGCGCTCTTCCTCGTCGGTGAGTCCGTTGTAGCCCACGTCTTGTTTCTCCCGCGCGCCGTCGGTGTTGGCAAAGGCGTAGGTGACGGTGGCTTGGGTGGGAATCTTTCCCCACTGGGTGGTGGTGTAGCTCTCGGAGCCGTCGACGGGCATGCCGCTCTCATAGAACTTCTTGCCGTCGTGGAGCACGTCCTCGCTCACCTCGCCGAGGTTGATATAGAAGTCGCCGCCATAGTCGTGGGCGTTGTCCTGCTCGTTGGTGTAGATGAAGGGGTCGAGCAGCCAGAACTCCACATACTCGATGTTGGCGGTCTCGAAGTCGTTGGTGTCGAGCTTGCGCATCATGCCGCCCCAATGCTGTGTGGGGTTGTTGAGCTTGCCGTCGTAGGTGAGGTCGGGGTTGAAGTTGTAGGGGCCGCGCTCGTCGGGATAGTAGGCCAGGTTGAGCACGTTGATCATCGACTGCGAACCGCTGTAGCTCAGGTCGCGGTTGGGAAACAGCTCGTTGGCGTAGACCTCGCGCACATAGTAGTTGGACAGTTGGTCGAGGTCGCTCTTGATGTGTGCCGGGGTGAGCGACGAGGAGCGGCGGGTGAAGAGCGGGTCGATGTTATACCACGCCAAAAGCGAGCGGTTGAAGCCGGAGCGCAGGGTGGTCTTGTCGGAGTGTTCGGCAAACATGGTGGGCACCGACGAGAGTATCCACGACTTGGGCGAGCTCACGTCGATGGTGCTCTTCGTGTTCTCGAAGTCGTCGAGATAGGAGGCATTGTCCTGGGTGCCGTGGTTCTGCCCGGCGATGAGCTGGGCAAACTCGGCGTTGAACTGGATGTTGCTCGGGGCGGTGAGATGGAGGAAAGGTATCTTGTCGAGCACGTTGGTGAGCCACTGGCTCTCTTTCTTCCAGTTCAAGCCCACGCCCCACAGGGTGTTGTTCAGGGGTTCTGCGCCCATCGTCACCTTGTTGATCAGTGCTTGCTCGGAGAGGTGTTGCAGGGTGCCCGACATCTGGAAGTTCTTGGAGAAGTCATACTCCCAGTTGAGTCCGAACATCGACTTGCGGCTCTGCCCGTAGTCGGTCTGGCTCTCGAGCGACACGTTGACCTGGGTGCCCGCGTCGATGATGCTTTGGTTGAGGATGGTCACCTCGCCCGCCGAGTAGTCCACGGAATAGTCGGAGCCTTCGCTGAGGGTGACACCGCCGGCAGTGACCACCACCGATCCCTGCGGCACATTGTAGGCGCCGAGCGAGATGACGTTGGCGTTGGTGCCGCGGTATTGTCCCACGAGTTGGTATTTGTTCTTCTCGGCTATCTGCTTCGCCACGGTCTTGGTGGAGTCGTAGAGTTCGGTGAAGGAATATTTGCGCGCCACCGTCTCGCTCACGCCGTGGCTGACGAGATAGTCGTGCAGATAACTGCCGAAAGGTTCTGCCACGGGCAGGAACACGCGGCCCTTGCTCACGGTGTAGCCTTCCACATAGTCGAAGTAGCCGTTAGCGTGGGGCTTGTTGTTGTTGTCGAGTCGGTCGGCGCCGATCACCTTGATGAGTGTCTGGTCCTTGACCTGCGGTTCGGGCAGGTAGGACAGGTAGACGCCGGTGGAGTCGCTCTGGTATTTCACGTCGAGGCGGAACTTGTCCTTCTCCACCGAGTTGGCGAGCATGTAGACGTTCTTCATCATCAAGTTCCAGTTGCCCTGGCGCGGGTTGTTGCTGGTGTTCTTGAGCGCCTTGACATAGAGTGCCTGGTTGGTGTCCGACAGGTCGGAGGCGAACTCGCCCACCTGGTAGGTCACGCCGCCGTAGGTGTATTCATACGCCACCGCCACCACCTGGTCGGTCTGCACGTTGGTGTTGAGCGACACATAGCCCAAGGCGGAGTTGAGGGTGTATTCCGAACTGGAGAGCAGGCGGGCGCTCTCCAACTTCTCATAGTCCACGCCACCCTTGAATCCGCTGATGCCGTCAAGGATGGCGGAACTCTGGTCGATGTCGCGGGCGGCGGAATACTGGTTGACCATCGCCTGGTATTCGGTGTTGGCGCCGTTCGACGGCACGGGCTGCCCCGTGACTGCCCAAACGGAGTTGGACACTCGCTGGTTCTCGCCCAGGTCGGTCAGGGCGATGATGTTGCGGGTGTTCTGCGTGTTGCCGGTCTTGTTGGTCACCCAGATTTCCACACGGTTGATTTTCACGCCTGTGGTGAGGTTGGGCAGTGTGCGCATGGCGGCGTCATACTTGTCGTGGAAATATTGGGCGAGGAAGAAGTGGCGGTTTTCCTCATAGTCCGCCACGTTCAGCTCGAAGGGGGTCAGCTGCACGCCGCCCTTGGAACTGACGCTCTTCGACGCGCTCTTCTTCTGCGAGAGCACGGTCTGTAGCTTGAGCTTGCCAAACTGCATGTCGGTGCGGATACCGAAGAGCGAGCTGGCGCCCCTGACGAGAGAGTTGTTGGAGGGGAACGACACGTTGCCCGCCTCGACGAGCTTGATGATCTCGTCTTCCTTTCCCTCATACTTCAACTTCATGTTCTGTGAGTCGAAGTCGAAGGTGGCGTCGGTGTTGTAGTTGAGGTTGAGGTTCACCTTGTCGCCCACCTTGCCGTTGACACTGAGGTTGATCTTCTCGTCGAAGTCCATCTGGGTGGTCTTGCGGTTGCGGATGGGGAGCGAGGGGTTGTCGGTGTTCTTGAGGGTGGCGCCGAACTTGAGTTCCGCTGAGCCTTGCGTCTTGATGCGCACGCCGCCGGGGCCGAATATCTTCTCGGCGGGTCCGAGGTCGAAGTGCATGTCGGAGAAGTCAAACTTCTCCTTGCCCTTCTTCTTCACGATCTCGTCGTTCTTGGAGCGGAAGAAGTCGCTGAACAGCCGGTGCTCGCTCCATTTCATGTATTCCTGCGGACTCATCATCGTGGGCGTGCCCACATAGAGTCCGCCTATCTTCGAGCCGATGACATAGCGGTTGAGCGTGTCATTGTAGTTGACCTCCTGCTTCAGGTTGTCGGGCATGGAGAGGTCGGCGGGGTGGCGCGAGAGGTCGGCGTCGGTGACGGGCACGGTGCGCTGTATGGGCCAGCGCGGATGCAGGAGCGAGTCGGGAATGGTGTCTTCCTCTATCTCCACCTCGGGCAGCATGGGCGTGTTTTTCGCCTTCCCTGTCTTGTCCGTTCCCTTGTTGTCGCCGGCCTTCTGCGTCTTGGTCTTGTCGTCTTGCGGTGCCCCGTGACGCGAGCTTGCGGGCATAGCGAGGGCTGCCAGCACCGAGAGGATGTTGGCAATCAGGAATAGGGAGAATATGAGTCGGATCTTGTTTCTCATTTGATCTGTTTGAGGGCGAGCTTGACTACTTGTTCCACGGGCAGGTCGGGATTGTCCTGCAGGATGGCCACCACCTTCTGCGAGGGAGCGGGAGCGAAGCCGAGCATGGTCAGTGCCGACACAGCCTCGTCCTTCACGTCGTTGTTGACCATCGAAGGCTGTCCGCCCGAGGCGGGAATCTCCTGTGCCACACCGCTGGTGACAATCTTGTCTTTCAGGTCGACGATGATGCGCTGCGCCGTCTTCAGTCCGATGCCCTTCACGGTCTTGAGCATCTTGTCGTTGCCCGAGGCGATGATGTCGCAAAGCTCACGGGGCGACACGGACGAGAGAATCATGCGCGCCGTGTTGCCGCCCACGCCCGACACGGACACGAGCAGCCTGTATAGCTCGCGCTCCTGGCGGCTGGCGAAGCCGAACAGCGTGAACGAGTCGTCCCTGCCACCGGTGACGAGCACCTCGTGGACAAACAGCCGGGCTTCTTTCTTGCCCTGAAGGGCCGTGTATGTGTTCAGTGAAATGTTGAGCGCGTAGCCCACTCCTGCTGCCTCAATTACAGCCAGAGCGGGAGTGAGCTCAGCCACTTCACCCCTGATGTATTCAATCATTGTTGTGTGTGTCTTGAAAATTAGTGTATATATACTATAAAACTAACGTTCCCATAGGGCATTTTATTGTGTCGGACGGCATATTTCCGGAAAAAAAGTAATTTGTGTCATTCGTTCCGTAATCCGTCTATTGACAAGACCGCAAAATCACGCTAACTTTGCAGCCGTAAACTTTAAAACAACAGAACAATGAACAAACCTTACATCATCAGTCACATGATGGAATCGGTCGACGGCCGCATAGACTGCGCCATGACCGAACAGATAGACCCTTCGAACGCCTATTACGACGCGCTTGACCAACTCGGCTGCCCTTCCCAAGTGAACGGCCGCGTCACCATGCAGATGCACTTCGCCACGGGTGCGCCCTTCGAGGCGAAGGACAAGACCCCCATCGGTGACCCTGCCCATCACAAGGCTTCCGCTGCCGACGCCTACTCCGTGGCGCTCGACACCCACGGAACGCTCCGCTGGCCCGCCAACGTCTATGAGGGACGCGCGCTGCTCGTGGTGACCTGCGAGAGCACACCGCGCGAATATCTCGACACGCTCACAGCCCAGGGCATCTCCTGGATAGCCGTAGGGCACGACCACATCGACCTGGCCAAGACCATGGACGTGCTCTATAGCGAGTTTGGCGTGCGCCGTCTCGCCCTCACGGGTGGCGGACACATCAACGGCTCTTTCCTCGCCGCTGGACTGATTGACGAGGTAAGCGTGATGATTGGCCCCGGCATCGACGGCCGCCGCGGCATGGCATCGGTGTTCGACGGTATCGACGACCCCGACCGTCCAGCCACACTGCTCAACCTGCAGAGCGTGAAGCAGGTCAACGAGGGCACCGTCTGGCTGAGATACACCTTCCGGAAATAAGCCAAAGCAAGACAAAAGCGATAGATAACCCCTATCAAGGTAAGAAGAAGGATAACAAAAGAAACAGGCAAGAGGACGATTTCTCCTTGCCTGTTTCCGTTTTTCTATGACATAGCGTCTCGCGTTATCGTCAGTCCATGTGGAAAAGTTCTTCGAGCGGGATGCTCACAGGCGAGTTGTCGGGGTTCACCTCCATGATGTCGACCATAGAGTCCCACCATTTCTGGGTGATGGGGTCCACGTCGGTGGTGTCCTGGCTGTTGGTGTCCTTGCTGCATTTCTGCACGGCAAAGAGCAGGTTGGTCTCCTTGTCCCAGAAGATGCTGTAGTCGCTGACACCCTGGTCCTTGATCATCTGTTTCAGTTCGGGCCAAATGGCGGCATGACGTTTGGCGTACTCTTTCTCGCATCCCTTCTTGAGATACATCTTAAAAGCGAATCTTTTCATAGTTTGTGTAGTTTTTATTGGTTTTGGTTTCTGTTGATTGTTCTTCTGTAAAAGCGGCAGCCCCGGAATTTCTCGAGTGCAGCCTTATCTTTATGCAAAGATAGTGCTTTTTCCTTGAAGGCGATAACCGTCACTGTTAAAAAAACTATCTCGCTCTAAATTGAACTTTTTATCTTAAGATATTGAAGCACAAACATCAACAATTTGAGAGTGTTATGATACATAAAAAAGAATTACCATTTATGAGAGTTTTTCATAGATGGCAATTCTTATTTAAATGTAGCCCTATCTCCAAATTGGATTTTCTTCCCATCCCCTTGTGAAACCAATCATGAAAATAGGAATGTTTGGATATGAAGCAAAAAGATTCTTCATATCCTGCTTGATTGTATTATTTGGACAAATCGCATTGCACAGATATAAAAGACAGGATATTACACCAAAAGCACGTTTACGCTGGTGTTCTGTTAAGTCAGAAAGCATCCAATTATCCCTATGCCGGTTGATGTTGGTCGGTTTCTTGGAAAATATCTTATACCATATCCTTGAATGGTGTGCAATAATATTTCGTAAGACAGAAATTGATTCCAACCAACTTGAAAGTTCTCGGGCAGAATACAAACCTAATTCGTTTGCGATTCTCGACTTTAACGGAGATTGATTCAAAAGGTTTTTATACATTTTGGAGAGAGTGCCAAATGTGGCAGTTTCAAAAATCATCCACGCATCAGGATTGTCTCCCTCCAAACTGTCCTTGTTCCAATTGGGGTGGTCTAAAACATATTGACGAACAAAAGGGTCAGAATTCCTATCAAACTCATATTTCATATCCAGCACCAAGTTTGTATGGAACTGCTGATTGTTGAAAAGAGAACAATCCAAATACCACAATCCTGTATTTGTTGCCAACGATAGGGTTGTTATGAATTGTGTACGCAATCCAACTTCCAGGATTTCAACTGCGCCAAAAAGAATATTACGCAACTTCTTATCAAACTCATATCGTTCTATAACCGTGTCGAAATTCGCACCATTAATGAAATACCCAGTATTGACATCTATCATATCCACCCAATAATATTTCAAGCGGAAATAACTAATCCTCGACAAATATGAAATGGCATTTTGTTCATCATTGAATACCATGCCCTTTTCTTTAAGTCGGCACAATTGCTCTTGTATTGTTCTTGGTTTCTGATTCATAGATTTATATAAAAAAATGACTCGCTTGCAGTTCTGATGGGATGCAAACGAGTTCTGTTGCCGCAAAGGTACAAACAAACTCCGACAATACAAATCTTTTGGCAAGGAAAATTAGTCTTAGAAGAAAATTTCCTTCCTCTTCAGTTGCTTTGGAGCTTTATGTTAAAAAAAATCAAACGATGTTTTTTCGGACCCTTGTCATGCACAAATGCGCGTTTTTTGGTTCACAAAACACTCTTTTTTGTTCACCGAAAGCATGACATGACAGGCCTGTCATGCCCCCTTCTGCGCGTGTTAAAAGATTTAACATTATATATATAGTGTTAAATCTTTTAACACGCACAGAAGGGGGCATGACAGGCCTGTCATGTTATGCTTTCGGTGAACAAAAAAGAGCGTTTTGTGAACAAAAAAACGTGCATTTGTGCAT
>JBNMIE010000081.1:0-10511 GCA_050873125.1 Prevotella sp. | reverse complement strand
TGATTTTTCCACCTTATTATATTATATAAAGAGCCACGCCCTCTATCATCTTTGTTTTGTCAAGAATTCTACGCAACAAGTGTGAGGACCGCTTTCGATTTTGAAGAGAATCAAAATTGATACCGTTTCTCGCCTGCATAATTTTTGTTTTCCACGTTTTATTTGCCATTTTGCCACCTTTTACACTTATAGGATTGGCATTCAACCAATTACGGGTGGCAGATACCATTTCCATCTGCCACCCGTCTGTCATCAACTGCCATCGCCCCACTTCATTCCTCCTTTTTTACCCCATCAACAGAAGTTCAAAACATGTTCAAAATCAGTTAATCGGTCTGGAACTAACAGTTCAAGGGGCTTGAACTATTAGTTCAGATACCGAAAGCGAATCTGAACTCTTTTGCTTAGGAGGAAACGACGCGAAACAAGGGGTGCAGATTCTTCATCTGCCACCATACATCTGCAACCCGCAACAAGCTGATTATCAATTGGAAAATCGAAAAGGTGGCAGAATGACAAATAAAAAAGGAAAATCGTTTATTTGAGATGCTGTTTGATAGGAAAGGACAGTTTACACCGAGAGGAAAGCACAAAATGTGATGAAACGAGGCATGGTTTCATTCTTTTATTGTAACTTTGCAAGAAACGGGAAACTGCATGGAAAAACAAAATGAAAAATATACCAAATGGGTGAGCTGTTGGGGCAACGCAACGTCGATCACGGACAGACGAGAGGCCATTTATGCCAAAGATCTCACACTGCGCTACCCCATTCTCATGCCTTTTGCGGGCTGCAAACTGAGATTCCGCTTTTCCAATCTTACGGGTACGGAACCTGTCATCATAGACAAAGCGTTTGTGGCGAGAGACCATGAAGGAACGGTGACACAACACACGCCGATTATGTTTGGCGGCAATGAGCAGGTAAGCATCTCTCCCGGGAAAGAAATCGAGAGTGACGAAACCGTCTTCCAAGTAGAAGCCGGCGAAACCATCATGGTAAGCTTTTACCTGAAGGGATTCACCCAAATGAATGCTGGAACACTCATCACGGGACCACTATCGAAGGGACAATACAGTTATGGAGACTTTGCCATGGCTGACCGGCTTCCGATCGATTTGACCCGCCACACGCAATGGTTTTATTTTCTAAACACTATCGACATTTTCACAGAGGAGCAGAACCATGCTGTGGTGTGCTATGGCGACTCCATCACCGCACAGAGTTGGCCCGACTGGCTCGCCCTTCAGACCATTGAGACTGGAATACGAGACACAGCCATCATCCGACGGGCTGTCAGCGGCACCCGCATTCTACGGCAATATGACTGCATCACCTATCAAGCCTACGGTCTGAAAGGCAGTACCCGATTCCCGATAGAGATGAATGTCTGTGGGGCCACCGATGTCATCCTTCAACACGGCATCAATGACATTATTCATCCTGTGGGCGTGGAAGTGAATCCCTTCCGCCCTTGGAGCGACATGCCCACTCTTGAGGATTTGGAACAAGGTGTGGAGAACATTTATGTCAAACATGCCCGACAACTCGGGCTGAAAGTGTGGAGCGGCACATTGCTGCCCATCTTGGGATGGCGCACCTATACGGAAGAGCGAAACCTGCTGAGGGAGAAGTTCAACCAATGGCTGCGCACCTCTCCACTCTTCGAGGGATGCGTGGATTTCGACAAAGCCGTGAGAGACAAAGACAACGTCAAAGCTTTTGCTCCCGGTTTCGACTCCGGCGACCATCTGCATCCCAGTGAGGCCGCTTATCAAGCCATGGCCCGCTGCGCTTTGGAAACAGTCATCAAGAAAAAGTAATAACCCTATAAAAACAGAATACGATGAAACGCAAGATTGCATTGATTACAGGAGCCACAAGCGGCATCGGAGAAGGTTGCGCACGGCGGTTTGCCATGGGCGGCTATGACCTGATTCTTACAGGAAGAAACGCTGAAAAGTTGGCTTCATTGAAAACGGAATTGGAGAAAGAGGGCATCCATGTGTTGCCGCTCGCTTTCGACGTAAGAGACCGCGCAGCCGCCAAACAAGCCATCGATTCACTCGAAGACAGATGGAAGGATATCGACGTGCTCATCAACAATGCGGGACTGGCACGAGGACTTGACCCTGAATATGAAGGCGACTTCGACGATTGGGACCAGATGATAGACACCAACATCAAGGGACTGCTCACCATGACACGCCTCATTGTGCCGGACATGGTGAAACGCGACCATGGCCACGTCGTCAATATCGGAAGTGTGGCTGGCGACGCGGCCTACGCTGGTGGCAATGTGTATTGTGCCACCAAGTCGGCGGTGAAAGCCATCACCGACGGACTGCGCATCGACGTGGCGCACACCAAGGTGCGTGTGACCAACATAAAGCCCGGACTTGTGGAGACGCATTTCTCCAACGTTCGTTTCCATGGCGACGACGCCCGTGCCGACAAAGTATACGAGGGCATCAAGCCGCTGAATGGTGACGACATTGCCGACGTGGTGTATTATGCCGCCAGCGCTCCTGAGCATGTGCAGATAGCCGAGGTGCTGGTGCTCGCCACCCATCAGGCCAACGGAACCGTGATACACAGAGAACAGTAAAACTAATATGGAGAAAAGAGTATGATGAACATGAAAACCATGATGGTATGCGGCATGATGCTGTTGCCATCGCTGACATGGGCACAGAACTGTTGCCAAAACCAGAAGAATAAGCAAGCGACCCCAACTTGCTGCCAAGGCACAAGTGAAAAGTCTTGCTGCGAAAACGGAGGAAAGAAGGCTTGCTGCGAGATGAACAATGCGGTCATTCAGACCATCATGTCGCGCCAATCCATACGCAAGTATCTGGACAAACCAGTGGAGCACGAGAAACTGGCGCTCATCGCTAAATGCGGCATCCATGCGCCCAATGCACTGAACAGACAACTTTGGGCAGTGCGCGTGGTGGAGAACCAGGACTTCATCAAGGGTACTACAGAAATCTTCAAGAAAGAGAAAACCGAGATGGTGAAGCGCGACCCGAATTTCAAGAACATGTATCGCAATGCTCCCAACATCATCGTGGTGGCCACTCCTAAAGGACAAGGTCAAGTGGACGCCGGACTGTTGGGCGAGAACATGATGCTCGCCGCCAAGTCTTTGGGTCTCGGCACCTGCTGTCTGGGCAGCGCCGCCAGCTTTCTCAACGGCAGTGAGGCCTGCAAACCTTATCTTGCCAAGCTCAACCTTCCACAAGGTTACGAGATCTGCTATGTGCTCGCCGTGGGCTATCCAGACGAGACACCCGCAATGAAAACGAGAGACGAGAGCAAGATTGAATTTGTGAAATAACACCAAGCGACAAACACAGAAAAAGCTCGGAAGCCTCAACGACTTCCGAGCTTTTCTTATGTTCAATTCAAAGATATCCTTATTCAATGACCACAGTAGTCCATCCGTGCTTGTCCTCCTCTGTGCCATACTGGATGCCACGGAGATGGTGATAGAGCTTTGTGGAGATTGGACCTGGCTTGCCGTCCTTGCTGAAGGTGTAACGTTTGCCTGTGTCGAGGTCGTCGATGTAAGAAATCGGACTGATCACGGCAGCTGTGCCGCAAGCACCAGCCTCCTCGAAGGTGTCGAGTTCGTCCTCAGGTATCTGACGGCGCTCCACCTTCATGCCATAGTCCTCAGCCAACTGCATCAAGCTCTTGTTGGTGATGCTGGGGAGAATGGATGTGGACTTCGGTGTGACGTAAGTGTTGTCCTTGATGCCGAAGAAGTTGGCAGCACCACACTCGTCCATATATTTCTTTTCCTTGGCGTCGAGATAGAACTCGCAAGCGTAGCCCTTCTCATGGGCGATAGAGTTGGCCTTAAGAGAAGCGGCATAGTTGCCACCCACCTTATAGATACCTGTGCCAAGTGGAGCTGAACGGTCGTAGTCACGGATAATCACGTAAGGATTGGTAGAGAATCCGCCCTTGAAATATGGACCTACCGGAGTGACGAAGATGAGGAACATGTACTCTTTGGAAGGATGCACACCCACCTGTGCACTGGTACCGATGAGCAGCGGACGGATGTAGAGTGTGGCTCCACTCTCGTATGTAGGGATGTATTCTTGGTTGAGACGGACCACCTTCTTGACCATCTCCTCGAAAAGTTCTGTAGGAACCTCAGGCATCAGGATGCCACGGCATGTGCTCTGCAGACGTGCGGCGTTCTCGTCCATACGGAAGACTCGCACCTTGCCGTCGGGGCAGCGATAAGCCTTCAGGCCTTCAAACGCTTCCTGTCCGTAGTGCAGACAGGTGGCAGCCATGTGCAGTTTGATGTATTCGTCGGAGCAAACTTCTATCTCGCCCCATTTTCCGTTGCGATAACAGCAGCGTACATTGTAGTCGGTCGGCATATAACCGAACGACAGATTAGACCAATCGAGATCTTTCATAACACTATGCTTTTATTATAAATCTATTAACTTTATGCAAAAGTAAGAATATTATTGTATATCTGCAACAATTTCAGACAAAATATTTTCTTTTTATCGTTACTTACCTTCCAAGACGGCATTTATGTCGGCCTCGGTCTGTGTGAGTTTATCATTGCACAACTTGATGAGCTGTTGTGCTTTTTTCAGTTGCGCACTGATTTGGTCGATATCCAGTTCGTTGGACTCGAGTTTGCCGACGATGGCTTCAAGTTCCTTGACAGCCTCCTCATATTTCTTTGTATTTGCCATATTATCGTTGTTTGATTTTTTCCACCTTACTATAAATAAATCCCTCCCTCAGTCGGGTTTCGAGCACATCGCCAGGCTGCACTTGGGCGGACGATGTCAGGATTTTGTTTCCGGCAAGCGTGATGCTGTAGCCTCGCTGCAACAGCAATTCGGGGTCAGACGACTTCACTTTTTGCGAGATGAGCGCCAGACGTTGCCGCTCGGTCTGAAGTCGGAGCATGGCTGCGGGGAGAAGACGTTGCTGGAGCATCGCCATCCGATGACGGGCTGTGGCCAAAGACAAGCGGGCGGCAGACTGGATGCGTGCTGGATAAGGCGTGATGCGGAGGCGCTCTGTCTCCATCTTCCGCCGGACGGCTTGCACCATGCTTTGTCGGGCTTCCTCTATCCGGGTGTAGGTCTGGGCGAGATTGTCTATCAGGAAGGCGGCTGCGGCAGTTGGAGTCTTGACACGGGTATGGGAAATCATGTCGAGCACGCTTTCATCACGTTCGTGGCCTATACCCGTAATGACCGGCAAGGGGAAGTTGGCTACATTCTCCGCCAACAGCAGGGTGTCGAAGCCCGACAGGTCGCTTGTGGCGCCGCCACCACGGATGATGACCACAGCGTCGAACGACTCGACCTCGGCATTGATGGCATCAAGGGCGGAAATGACGCTCTGCTCTATGCCTTCGCCCTGCATGATAGAGGGGAACAGACGGGTGGTGAAAGCAAAGCCATAGTCGTTGTCAGCCAACTGGTTACAGAAGTCTCCATAGCCGGCAGCTGTGGCACTGGAGATGACGGCGATGCGTTGGGCGAACATCGGCAGTTCCAATTGTTTGTTCAAGTCGAAGACACCCTCATCCTTGAGGGTCTGGATGATTTCCTGCCGTTTGCGGGCCATGTCGCCCATCGTATAGGTTGGGTCGAGGTCGGTGACAATCCAGGAGAAGCCATAGTTCTCGTGGAACTGCGGATAGACCTGGAACAGCACTTTCATTCCTGCGTGGAGAGGCTGTCCTGTGACCCGCTCGAAATAGGGGCGCAGCATCATCCATTGGCTGCGCCAACATTTGGCGGAAGCCTTGGCCACAGGCGTGTTGCTCTCGGGAGATTTCTCTATGAGTTCCATGTAGCAGTGGCCCCGGCTCTCGCGCACCTCGGAGAGTTCCGCCTCCACCCAATATTCATCGGGCAGAGACTGTTCAATGCTCTCTCGCACAAGTGTGTTGAGTTGCAGCAGGGAATAGTGAGTGTCGTTCATCTTGTTTTTTATTTTGCCGTGATAGTATACTGCAAAGGTAGCGTTTATGAAGCGGAATATAAAACAAAATGCGATTTTTATTTTGCATTGTCTTCGATTTGCACTACCTTTACATAATGTAGGCGGCATCTCAACAATGAAAATAAAATGGGATTTTATTTTGCATTGTCTTCGATTTGCACTACCTTTGCACATTATTATAATAAAAATGAACAATAAAAAAGCAGCACTTGAATTAGGGACAAAACCTGTGGGCCAACTGCTCACACAATATGCCATCCCTGCCATCATAGCGATGACGGCTTCTTCGCTCTACAACATCACAGACAGTATCTTCATCGGACAGGGTGTGGGAGCACTCGCCATCTCCGGACTGGCCATCACCTTTCCACTGATGAACCTTGCGGCAGCTTTCGGCGCCGGCGTGGGCGTGGGAGCCTCGACGTTCATCTCCATGAAACTCGGGCAGAAAGACTACAAGACCGCGGAGAAGATTCTGGGCAACACCGTGACCCTCAACATCATCATCGGTCTTGCCGTGGGCTTGTTCAGCCTTATTTTCCTCGACCCTATCCTCCGCTTCTTCGGGGCCAGCGACCAAACCCTGCCCTATGCCCACGACTATATGGTGGTGGTCATGGCGGGCAACCTGATTTCACATATGTATTTCGGACTTAACGCGGTGCTCCGTGCGGCAGGCAAACCGAAGGTGGCGATGTATATGACCATCTTCACGGTGGTGCTCAACGCCGTGCTCTCCCCCATCTTCATCTGGCCCATGCACATGGGCATCCGCGGCGCCGCCCTGGCCACGATATTGTCGCAGGTGGTGGCGTTGGTGTGGCAGTGCAAGATTTTCAGCAACCCTTCGGAAATACTCCATTTCCAGCGCGGCACCTATCGGCTGCGCAGCGACATTGTGAAAAATATCCTCGCCGTGGGCGTCTCGCCGTTCGCCATGAACGTGTGCGCCTGTGTCGTGGTGATTTTCATCAACCATGGCATGGTGAAATATGGTGGTGACCTCGCCGTGGGCGCCTACGGAATCGCCAACAAGGTGGCTTTCATCTTCGTGATGATCAATATCGGACTGACCCAGGGCATGCAGCCCATCGCCGGCTACAACTATGGTTCGCAACAACTCGACCGTATGCTCCATGTGCTGAAGCTCTCGATGATAGCCGGCACGGTGATCATGACCACCGGTTTCCTCGTGGCCATGCTGCTGCCGGGCTTCTGTGCCCGACTGTTCACCACCGACCAGACGCTCATCTCCATGTCCATCCGGGGCATCCGCATCGAGATGATGATGTTCCCCATCGTAGGCTACCAAATGGTGGTGACCAGCTTTTTCCAGAGCATCGGCAAGGCGAAGATCAGCATGTTCCTGTCGCTGTCGCGCCAGTTGCTTTTCCTCCTGCCCATGCTCATCATCCTGCCGCCCCTCTTCAAGATAGACGGCGTGTGGGCGGCTATGCCTGTGTCCGACACCGTCGCAGCCCTTGTGGCGGCGTGGATCATGACGTTGTATATGAAACGGTTTATGAAACAACATAAAGAACTCAACTATGGAAGACAAGAAAATAATCATTAACATAGGCCGCCAACTGGGCAGTGGCGGACACGACATCGCCAAGATGCTCGCCAAGGATTTCGGGTGCAAGTTCTATGACAAGGAACTGCTCGACCTCGCGGCCCAGGAGAGTGGGTTCAGCAAGAAATTCTTCGAGCAGAACGACGAGCAGAAGGGCTTCTTCAAGTCCCTGTTCCACATCCACGTGCCCTTTGCGAGCGACACGACATTCTACAACAACAAGTTCTCGCAGGAGAGCCTGTTCCAGTTCCAGAGCGACGCCATCAAGAAGGCCGCCAACGAGAACTCCTGCGTGTTTGTGGGCCGCTGCGCCGACTACGTGCTGCGCGAATATGAGAACACTGTAAGCGTGTTCATCACCGCCAACATGAAAGACCGCACCGCCCGTGTGAGCCGCCGTCACCTCTGCGACGAGGAGACCGCCGAGCGCATCATCGAGAACCAGGAGAGCGACCGCTCGTCCTACTACAACTACTATACGGGCAAGAAGTGGGGACACAGCGCCAGCTACGACCTGTGCATCAACTCCAGCATTCTCGGCATCGAGAAGACCGAGGAATTCATCAAGGAGTTTATCAGAAAAAGATTCGGAATGGAATGAAACGTATCGGAATCATCAGCGACACACACAGCTATTGGGACGAGAAATATGTGAAATATCTCTCCGAATGCGACGAGATTTGGCACGCTGGCGACATCTGTTCGGTGGAGTTGGCGGAGAAGCTCGACAAGATAGCCCGGCTGCGCGCCGTGTGCGGCAATTGTGACGGGGGCGACCTGAGACACATGTTTCCCGAGATGCTGCGCTTCAAGTGCGAGGACGTGGACGTGCTGATGAAGCACATCGGCGGCTACCCCGGCAACTATGACAGGAGCATCCGCGGACTCATCTACTCCAGTCCGCCACAGCTGTTCATCAGCGGACACTCCCACATTCTCAAGATTCAATATGACAAGACGCTCAACCTCCTGCACATCAACCCCGGCGCCGCCGGAATGCAGGGATGGCAGAAAGAGCGCACCCTGGTCCGCCTGACCATCGACGGCAGCAAGTTCAGCGACTGCGAGGTGGTCACGTTGGCAGACAACAAGCAATAAAAAACAAACAAAATACAGATAGCGTATGAAAACTTATCTCGTGACCGGTGCCGCAGGTTTCATCGGTGCAAACTTCATCAAATACCTGCTCCACAGAAAATACAAGGACGAAGACATCAAGGTGGTCGTGCTCGACCTGCTCACCTATGCCGGCAATCTCGGCACCATCAAGGACGACATCGACAACAAGCGTTGTTTCTTCGTGCGCGGCGACATCCGCGACAAGGCGCTTGTCGACAAGCTTTTCAAGGAATATGACTTCGACTATGTGGTGAACTTCGCCGCAGAGAGCCATGTGGACCGCTCCATTGAGAACCCACAGCTCTTCCTCGAGACCAACATTCTCGGCACACAGAACCTGCTCGACGCGGCGCGCCATGCCTGGGTCACAGGCAAGGACGAGACGGGCTACCCCACCTGGAAAGCGGGCAAACGCTACCATCAGGTGAGCACCGACGAGGTGTATGGCTCGCTCGGAGCCGAGGGTTTCTTCACCGAGAAGACTCCGCTCTGCCCCCACAGCCCCTACAGTGCCTCGAAGACCAGCGCCGACCTGTTCGTCATGGCCTACCACGACACCTACCACATGCCGGTGACCATCACCCGCTGCTCCAACAACTATGGCCCCTACCACTTCCCCGAGAAGCTGATTCCGCTCATCATCAACAACATCCTCGAAGGCAAGCAACTGCCTGTCTACGGCAAGGGAGAGAACGTGCGCGACTGGCTCTATGTGGAAGACCACTGCAAGGCCATCGACCTCGTGGTGCGCGAGGGTCGCGAGGGCGAAGTGTATAATGTGGGCGGCCACAACGAGATGAAGAACATCGACATCGTGAAGCTCACCATCAAGACCATCCACGACATGATGGCGGAGGACAAGAGTCTGCGCAACATCCTGAAGAAACAGGTGAAGGACGCCAACGGCGACATCGATATCAGCTGGATCAACGACTCGCTCATCACCTTCGTCACCGACCGTCTGGGCCACGACCAGCGCTACGCCATCGACCCGACCAAGATCAAGGAAGAATTGGGATGGTATCCTGAGACCAAGTTTGCCGACGGCATCGTGAAGACCATCCGGTGGAATCTGGAGAACCAAGACTGGATCAAGGACGTGACCAGCGGCGACTACCAGAAATACTACGACCAGATGTACGGCAACAGATAGACAAGAAAAATAAAAGACCAAACATCAATCATACCAGAAATGAAAAAGATTCTTTTACTTGGCTCGGGTGAACTCGGAAAGGAGTTTGTGATTGCAGCCAAAAGAGCGGGCCAGTATGTAGTGGCTTGCGACCGTTACGCCAATGCGCCCGCCATGCAGGTGGCTGATGAATGTGAAGTGTTCAGCATGCTCGACGGAGACGCACTCGACGCCGTAGTAAAGAAGCACCATCCCGACATCATCGTGCCCGAGATCGAGGCCATCCGCACAGAGCGCCTCTTCGACTACGAGAAGGAGGGCATTCAGGTGGTGCCGAGCGCACGCGCCGTCAACTACACCATGAACCGCCGCGCCATCCGTGACCTGGCAGCCAAGGAACTGGGACTGCGCACCGCGAAATATTTCTACGCCAAGACCTTCGACGAGTTCAAGACTGCCGCCGACGAAATCGGCTTCCCCTGCGTGGTGAAACCGTTGATGAGCTCAAGCGGACACGGACAGAGCTATGTCCACAACGACGATGAGCTGAAGGAAGCCTACAAGGAGGCGATGGAGGAAGGCCGCGGCGACGTGAAGGAAGTAATCATCGAGGAGTTCATCGACTTCGACAGCGAGTTTACCCTGCTCACCGTCACCCAGAAAGACGGTCCTACCCTCTTCTG
>JBNMIE010000080.1:0-10644 GCA_050873125.1 Prevotella sp. | reverse complement strand
GGAAAAATCGTAAAAATATGGTGGACATTTCTCCCCAAAGAATTATTTTCTATACCAAAGTTCATTTTTTGTGTCTTTAATGTTGTTTATTCAAGAATAAATATTAAATTTGCAAACATCAAGAATCAAACCGACCAACCGAGATAAACAACATAACAACAACTTTAAAAACATTGATTATGATGAAAACAAGAAACTTTTTGACCCTCGCCCTACTGATGCTGGCAATGTCTGCTTCCGCCCAAATCCAGTTGCTCTATATGGATCCATGCGGACGCAATGTGATAGACCGCAACAAGAAACTCTATTGGATGGACGGAGACTCAGATCCTTGCTTCGACATTTTGAACTACAAGAAGACTGGCAACAAGGAGACATTCAACATCAAGCAGAGAGAATCTTCCTATCCACAGAAATACACCGTCACCATCACGCTCGACGCGAAGTCGGAGCCTACCCACCTTTTGCTCAAGGATGGTAAAACCACAGTTCATGATTGCAGCCTCAAAACCACATCTGGCAGCAAGGAGGAAGACGAACGCATGTACAACTACTTCGGCGGTCTGGCCGGCTACCCTGCCAAGACGACAATCGGCGGAGGTGCAAGCGTTCCATCAAAGCCGACAGCGGAAGACCTAAAAAAAGGTGGAGTAAAAGGTGCCGCCAACAAGGTAGGCGATGCAGCTAAAGGTGCCTTCGGCAAGGTGAAGGGCATCTTCAAGAAAAAGAAATAAGCGGAACACTTATATAAACAGAAAAATCCCCGGCATGGTGAACACGACGCTCACGATGCCGGGGATTTTCTTATTCGCTTCTGACGATGTCGATGCAGTCTGTGCGCAAGCGTTGCTTGCCGTCGGTACAGAAGTCGATACGTATCTCGTCGCCACGCTTCAGTTGGATGTTTTTGGAGGTGTGGGTAGACAGGTTCTTGCCATCTACATCTGCCGTCCAACTGTCCTTCAGATCTTCATTCACATAAAGCCGATAGGTGCCATGACCTTTTTGCCAGTCGAAATAGGTGGTCGTGATGTCACACGTCATGTCATCATCTGCCCACACCACACTCATGCAACCAGGTCCAGCCTCGCCCACAACAGCTCCTGTCCCGGAATAAAGACGGTTGTCGGCAGTACGCTCAAGATAGGCCATGCCATTGCGCACGGCATCTTCCATCTCGGTCCTGCCCAACCGGGCTTCTTTCTTGTCTGACAAGAATGTCCATGTGTCGCCTTTCACCACCTCACCGTTTGCCTTGACAACATCCACACGCCAAGCATACGGCTGTCCATAAGCCAATGCACCTGGAGCAAATTCTGTCGATGTGATCTCGCCGACAAAATCTTGGTCGCTGACTGTGGAGCCTTTGCTCAGATAGACTCTGTAGGACTTGGCGTCAAAGGCATCGCGCCAACGCAACAGCATAGGAGTGCAGGGTGTTTTATCTTTCAACGCCTCGCGCAAATGAGCATGAAGGTCACCATCTTCGGGCAACGGCTTGCTGGCTTTTTCCGAGGCGGTGGTGAAGTGGAACGTTCCACTCGTATATTTGCCCGATGGTGTTGTGACCCGGGCATACCACACATAATCTGTCGATGGAGCCAATCGGGTGGTAGCCGAATGATAACGCTCATATTTCGTCTTGCCCGCACAAGCCTTGCCTATCATATAAGTATAGGATTTGGCATGGTCCACAGCCCCACACTGCAGTTGGTAACTCTTGAGCACATCTGAGGCGTAATTGCCGGGGAACGGAATCAAATCGTGTTCCACATCTGCGGCAAGTCCCATTCGGGGAGAAAGAGCCTCAATCTGGGCTGCATCCGTCATGGCGGGAGCATAGTCATAATAGCGGTTGATGTCGAAACCCACGCCGGTATCTTTCGTGTTGCCCGTCACATTGACATATTGGTTGCCCCGGCTCAAGGCGTCGGCGTAGTTGGCATCGGCTGGATCGTCACGATACATCTGGTTAAGCGGACTGTGGGTGTTCTTGAACAGGGAGTTTTCCACCACCACCTTGGCGCGTGTGTGATAGCCCACACAGTAGAGTCGGTTGTTGGTGTAATAGTTGTTGAAGATATGTCCCAACCCGTAGCCCACACGCGGATTGCGCTGCGTGGTATGGTCGAACCAGCAGTGGTGATAGGTGACCCGCTGCTTGCCATTGTCCTCAAAATGGTTGGTGCCCGAGTTGCAGATAGACACTTTGTTGTGATCGCTGAACTTAGTCCACGACACGCTGAGATAGCTGGAGCCCAAGGTGAAATCGAGCAGTCCGTCATCGCAGCTTGCCAAGTCGCAATGGTCCACCCACACATGGTGGGTCTTGCGGAAAGCGAGCGCATCCGGATTGCAGTTGGTTATCCGCAGATTTCTCAGAATGATGTTTTGCTGTCCGTTGGCATCAAAGCCCAACTTATTGATGGTGACGCCCTTGCCTGCTCCTACGATGGTTTTGTTGCTGCCCACCACGATGAAGTCTTTCACACCGGCAGGTCCTGTGCCTATATTTCCATGTCCAGTGATGTCGTTTTCTATAATGATGGTGCGGGGCGTGTCGCCTGCCGCATATTTTTCCAGTTGTTCGCGGGTGGACACCCGCACCACCTCGCCCTGTCCACCACCAGTGGTTCCATTCAAGCCGAGGTCACGATAGTTGGCAAAGCCGATGAGTCCGCAAGTGGGGTTGCCGGTTTGGGCTTGCGCATGCAGGCCACACGCCATGAGTATTGTCGCCGACAATACGCTTAGATAGTGTTTTTTCATTGTTCTAATAAAAGATTGATCTTCGCAGCAAAGGTAATCAATAATCTTCTAATCGCCAAAAGCCTTGTTCGATTATCGTCAGGATAGGTTTGTTCCCGTATTCGTGCTTTCGATATTCAATAGCAGTCTTTTCGCCTCAATGCCTCCTGCAAAACCTGTCAAGGTGTGATTCGTGCCGATAACCCGGTGACAGGGAATGAGGATGCTCATGCCATTGGATCCGATGGCTCCAGCCACTGCCCTCACCCCCTTCACATTGTCCACTCGCTGGGCTATCTCCTTGTAGGTTCTCGTTTCTCCATAAGGTATCTCGAGCAGGGCTTGCCACACTTGCTTTTGAAAGTCGGTGCCCACAGGATGCAGCGGAATGTCGAAGGTCTTGCGCTTGCCTGCGAAATATTCGTCCAGTTCCAGCTTGGTTTGTTCCAAAACGGGAGAGGATTCGGTGGAGAACTCAGCATTGAGAAGTCGTGCCAATCGGCGTTTGTTGCGCTCCGCACAGGGCATTTCATTCCAATCACAGAGACACAGTGCGTCTTCCACGGATGCCAGGACAAGCTGTCCACATGGGGAGTCGTAATATTGAATATGGGCTTGTTGTTTCATCATGCTTTCTTCACTTTTTGTGTATTTGGCAAGAAACCTGCGATGACACCGAAGAGGGGCAGGAAGGCGCTCACCTGGAAGATGTACTCGATGCTGGTCTTGTCGGCAAGCCAGCCGAAAAAGGCGGAACCCAAACCTCCCAAGCCGAACATCAGTCCGAAGAAAATGCCGGCGATCAGCCCCACCTTGTCTGGCATCAAATCGGTGGCATAGACCACGATAGACGAGAAGGCGGAAGCGATGATGAGTCCCGACAGGAAGGTGCAGACGAGTGTCCACGTCAGGTTGACGAAAGGCATGGCAAGGGCAAAGGGAGCGGCACCCAGGATAGAGAACCAGATGACATACTTTCTGCCGAACTTGTCGCCCAGCATACCTCCTGCGACGGTTCCGATGGCGAAGGCGGCAAGGAAGACAAACAGACAAATCTGGGATGCCTGGACGGAAATGCCGAATTTGTCTATCAAGAAGAAGGTGAAGTAACTGGTGATGCAGGCTGTGTAGAAGTATTTCGAGAAGACCAGCAGGATGAGTATCATCAGCGCCCCATATTTGGCACGCTTGGAGATGTCGTGGTTGAGAAGTGGTTGTTTCTGTGGATGGTTTACCACGTAGGCGAGTCTCGCCTTATACCATGCTCCCAGTCGAATCATGATGAGGGCTGCCACCAAAGCCGCCAAGGCAAACCAAGAGATGGCGTGCTGGCCGAAAGGCAGGATGATGAGGGCCGCCAACAATGGTCCTACTGCCGAACCGCCGTTGCCACCCACCTGGAAGATGGATTGTGCCAAACTTTTCTTGCCACCCGAAGCCAACTGGGCCACTCGGGATGCCGTGGGATGGAACACGGAAGAGCCTAAGCCCACTACGCTCACTGCCAAGAGAATCAAGAAATAGTTCTCGGCAAAGGCGAGCAACAGCAGTCCCACCAACGTGAAGCACATGCCCACCGACAACGCGTAGGGTCGCGGATGTTTGTCGGCATAGAGCCCGGTGAACGGCTGCAGGATGGATGAGGTCATCTGAAACACCAGGGTGATGACGCCTATCTGGGCAAACGAGAAGTCAAACTTGTCCTTCACAATAGGGTAGATGGAAGGAATGATAGACTGAATCATATCATTCAGAAAATGCGAGATGCTGCAAATGATAAGCATCGAATACACGGTACCTTCCACCATGGTAGGGTTGCCCTTTAGCTTACTACTTATTGACTTGATATTCATGGAATTTATTATAATCTTTTATTGGTGAATCGATTGCAAAGGTACAAAATATTCTGTAGATACGAGGAAAAAGACTGAAGTCTTGCCCCAAGAGTTTGGCGATTAGGAATATTCAGCGTATATTTGCAGTAGTAAATGCAAAACAGCAAGGTTATGGCAGAAATGGTAAATTGTTATCCTGTAGGAGTGCAAACTTTCGAAAAAATTCGAGAGGGAAAGTATCTGTATGTTGATAAGACGAAATACATCGTTGACTTTCGCAAAAAGCAGATGAATTATATTTTTCTGAGTCGTCCAAGACGATTCGGAAAATCCCTCTTTGCCTCTACGCTCCAAGCCTATTTCGAGGGTAGAAAGGATCTCTTCGAAGGTCTTGCCATTGCCGACTATGAGAAAGATTGGGTGAAACATCCTGTTTTGCATTTTGACATGAGCGGCGCCAAGCACTTCGATGCCGAATCCTTGCAAGGTTATCTTGACTTTATTCTCAGGCCTTACGAAGAAATCTATGGCAAAGGGCAAGGAGAAGATACACCCAATAAACGTTTGATGGGTATCGTGGAGCGTGCCTATAAACAGACTGGCGAGAAAGTGGTGGTCATCATTGATGAATATGATGCCCCATTGCTTGACGTAGTGCATGAGAAGGATAACTTGAAGGACCTCAGACTCATCATGCAGAACTTCTACAGTCCACTCAAGAAGCTCGACCCTTACTTGGAGTTTACGTTTATCACAGGCATCACTAAGTTTTCACAACTCAGCATCTTCAGTGAGCTCAACAACCTCGACAACATCAGCATGTTCGACCAATACTCAGCTATTTGTGGCATCAGCAAGACCGAACTTACTACCGTAATGAAGCCTGATGTGGAGTGCTTGGGAAAGGCTCTCGGACTGACCTATGAGGAATGCATGGAGGAGTTGCGCCAATATTATGATGGTTATCACTTCAGCGAGCATTCTGAGGATGTATTCAATCCTTTCAGCCTGATAAGGGCCATGAACGGACAGAAGATAGATGCTTATTGGTTTGGTTCGGGCACTCCAAGTTATCTCATCAAGAGCCTACAGAAATATCATGTCAACGTGATGGACATTGAGAAAAAGGCTGCCAGCGTGGATGATTTCGACGTGTCGCCTGAGCAGATGACCTCCCCTCTGCCATTGCTCTATCAGAGTGGCTATCTTACCATCAAGAAGTACAGATCTCTCACCAAGAGCTACCAGTTGGGTTATCCTAACCAAGAGGTGAAAATCGGTATGCTGAAGAGCTTGGCTCCCAACTATCTTTCGCCGATGTCGATAGACAACAACAGTTTGGTGGTTGACTTTGTGGAAATGCTTTACGATGGTGACCTGGAGGGGGCGATGGAGCGCCTGAAAGCTTATCTTGCAAGTATCTCCAACCGCTTGTCCAACAAGAATGAGCGTGATTTCCAGACGGTATTCTACTTGATTTTCAACTTGATGGGGGCTCTCATCTTGGTGGAGGAAGATAGTGCCATAGGCAGAGCCGATGCCGTGGTTCACATGCCCGATGCCATCTATGTCTTCGAGTTGAAATACGACGGCTCGGCAGAGGAAGCCATCAAGCAGATTGACGGCAAGGGCTATCTGATTCCTTATTCAGCCGATGGCAAGCGACTCTTCAAGATTGGTGTCAACTATGACAGCAATCAGAGGACGATTGGCGACTGGATTATCAAGGAGGTGTGAAGATAGAGAGCAACATGTTGGTGAGCAAGGACGAGTTTGAGGCGCATTGGGAGAAATGCAAGGACTTATGTGACTCGTAATCATTGTTGCTTTCTGTGGGGGCTCTTTTGTTCAATCAACTAAAGAAGAATAGTCATGAAATTATGTCAAAATCTCTTTTTGAAGAAATTCTTGCCTGTTTGGGGGATTATCGGAATGTTGTTCCCCTTGGTAGTCGTGATGGTATTTAGCATAAAAGGCATATTGGAGTTTCTAATGCTATTAGGGTTGAGCCTTTCTTGCACCCTCTTGTCAGCGACAATAGGGTGGAAATGTTGTTTTATGCATCATTGGATTTCCTTGTCGCTGTGTATGTCTTTGGCATTTTTGATTGTGCTAACAATTTTTACTTTGGTTTTGTCTGGATGTGATGGGATGGGGACCGTAATGTTGCTGAGTTATTTACTCCCCATATTAATATTGCCATGTATCTTGCTGACTCTTGTTGTCAACTACTTTATGTTGAGAAAACAGCAATTTTAATGTAGCAAGAAATGTTCGTCAGGCATGTAAAACTTTTTAGAATAACGAAGATCAAACTGAGAAACAAAGACACCAAGAAATATTTGCTATCCGTTGCCGTATGTACGTTTGTCGCTTACGTCATCCCAATCATATCTTTATCTGGAGGCATTTACGATGGCATTATCAGGACTATTTGTATTTGCTTGTTGAATGTAAGCACCGCTTTGCTTGCTTGGAAGTTTGTAAAATCTGATAGCAAGTTGTCTCTATTGATGTGGCATTTAGGACTAAATAGGCTTGTCAGTAGCCGTCTACACTTTCATCCAAGAAAAAGCATGGCAAAAGTTTTTGAGAAATAAATAGACTACGGCTTATCACCTGTTATGATGATAAGCCGTTATAGTCTATTCTAAATTTTTCTCTTTCTTCTTCCTGATAGACCGCAAAGTTTGCAGCACGACGCTCAGTATCACCATACTGATGCCTACGTAGAAGGAGGCATTCAGCTCTCTGGCTTCTCCGAAGGCGAGGAAGGCGATGAGGATGGCGTAGCACGGTTCCAGGTTGTAGGTGAGGTTGACGGTGAAAGCCGACAAGGTTCTCAGCACGATGATCTGCAGCAGATATAAACCTGCCGTGCAGAACAGCGCCAAGCCCAACAGCCACCACAGATTGACACCATCAGGAACCACACATACGGGTTGGGAGGATGGGAAGAACATCAAATAGACAGGTATTAGGACTGACACGCCGATGAGTCCACCCAACATCTGATAGAGCAGCATCGTGCGGGCTTTCACCCCACTGCTCACCCGCTTGCAGGTGATGGCATAAAGCGAACAAACGGCAGCCGACAGGATGCCGATGATGATGCCGACACGATAGCGGGAGTCAAAGGAAAAGATGCAAACCAATCCTGCCACAGTGATGAGCGACAAGAGCATCTCCACCCAAGAGAATTTCTTCCGATAAATCAGCGGTTCAAAGATGGAGGTGAAGAAGCACATGCTGGCAAAGCAAACCACACCGATTGACACATTGCTCGCCTTGATGGAGGCATAGAACAGAAGCCAATGGGTTCCCAACAGTGTGCCGTTGCCGGCTATCTGCAGCAACTTTTTCCACCCCACCCGGGGAAGTCCCGTAAAAACAAGGAGAATAATGGCGGTGAAAAAGAGACGATACCAAGTCAGCGTGGTTTCATTCAGCGTTACCAGTTTGCCAAACAAACCTGTAAAGCCCGACAGCATCACACTCAAATGCAGTTGAAAAAAGGCTTTCTTTACATTCGCCTGTTCCATGGCTTATCCCAAAATGTTCAACAGTTCTGCGAAATCGTCGATAATCCATTCTGCTGAAGCCAACTGCTCGCGGGTGCCATTGCCGTAGGTCACGGCGCAGGCCTTGGCACCGGCATTGTGGGCCATGTCCACATCGAAGGTCATGTCGCCCACCACCACGGATTCCTCCACCATCGGTTTCAATTCTTCCGGCAGGACATGACAATCGTTCTTGCCTACCGTTCTGCCTGCAATTTCCATCAGCGCCTTGAACACCATGTCCGGCTCTGGCTTCACATGCACCACATCCTCTTGTGCCACAATGGAAGACACGCAGTCTTCAAGTCCCATCTGACGAACAAAACCCGTCAAGGATTCCTTGCCACGACTGCTCGCCACCGCCAGGATATAGCCACGCTTGTGAAGTTCATGTAGGGTTTCGATGACATGTGGAAAAGGCTTCATGCCCAGACTCTTTCTGTTCTCCTCAAAAATCTTGTGATATACTTGCGCACATCTCTCGCCCTCTTCTATCGGGGCATCGTAAAGTTTCGCGAAAGCCTCGCTCAACCGCATGCCAATCGTCCCAGCACACGCTTCTGCCGATTTCACTTCCTTCCCCATCTTCCGCATGGTATCCTGAAAGGTTTTTACTATAAGACTCTGCGAGTCGCCGATAGTGCCATCGAAATCCAATATGATATATTTCATCTTTTTATTATGATATTATTTTCGCTGCAAAGTTACATATTTTCGTCCTTACGTCAAGCAAGTTTAACGGGGTTTCTTTAAACCACAAACAAAAATCCGCAGCCTCTGACAGGCTGCGGATTTCTGTTTTTTATCGTCACTGCTTATTTCACATATTTCTTTCCATTCTTGATGTAGACGCCTTTTGCGGGAATGGAAATCTTCTGTCCGGCAAGATTATACACGGCAGAGGTGGTGACTTCTCTGTTCACCGTCTTGATGCCCGTTTCCTGCTTTGTGCGCCACTTGCTGGCTCCGACATTGTTCTTCACGATTTCATTGTCAAAATCCTTGAAGTAGAGATTGGCGGAATGTTCCCCTTTGCCGTCTATCGATTCTGTACTATAGGATTCTGGCTCAAGCGTTTGGTTATCAGACGATGTCATCCAATATGGAGGATTGGGCTGATACATCAGGTCTGTAGCGCTAATCTTGGCCACATGCACCTTCAGTCCGTCTTCGCCATTGGGAATATTCGCCGCCTCTGGCAATGTCAGCCATTTGCCGAAAGAATTGGTGGTAGCGCTAAAGGGGGCACTGGTGAACACCTGTCCGGTAGAGGCGTCGATATGATCATCGGTCGACCAGTTGTTGGCGAAATCGAAGGTGGCCTTGTCTGTGCATGCACCCTGAAGATATCGTATGTCCGCTCCGTTCAAGTTGAGAGCACGTTTGTCTTGCTTTGCCTTTGTTTGAACAAATAGATTGTTTTTAACCGTAATGACAGAACCATTAGGAGTATATCTAAGACTCAACAGCAAGTTTTTGGAACTCATTGTATTCCAATTTACAAACGTATTGTTTTCTATTGTGATTTTGTATTTATAGTCAGGATCTTCCCAAGCCATATTTCTGTTATTGGTAGTTATGAAATGGCCAATAGGCGTATTAAACAAGGTGTTGTTTCTCCACACCATATTGCGCAGGATATTGGTGCCTTGTCCATATAATGGATCTGCCGTTACAAATCCATAACCGCCTCCATTACGGTCGTAAGGACCACAGTTGTAGAACTCGCATCCGTCCACCGTGAAATTGTCTATCGTCGTTGTTCGACTTCCTTGTATACGCATAAATCCCCGGATAAGACGCTGGAAAGTGCAGTTGCGAATCGTAACAGAATTCAAATAAACAGCCTCATGATTAGACCACTCATTGATGAAAAAATTGTGATCTGCTGAGCCTTTACCCGCAACCTGATGTCCATAGTTTTTAGCCAAAGGGCTGTCAAAATCAATATCCTCAAAGACTATTCCATCCATTTTTGCCAATCCCTCGCCTTCGACAACTTCCTGACAACCAAGCATAAATTGAAAAGTCAAAGCGCTGACGTGTTTGGTTTGATCCACCACATCATAGGTGGTCAGTTCCGCCAAACCGCCAAGACAGACTTTGGCACGTCCCTTGCCGGCTGCGATGTCTTCCGGATTGGTCTTGAGCGTAAAGCCTTTGACTACTGTCACATAATCACTCAAGAAATAGGTCTTTCCGCCCTCCAGATAATACACTCTGCCCTCAGCATCCTCACTATTCATATAGGCAGAGAGAACATCTGAGATTTTTGTGGCAGATTCCGACAAATTGAGAACATAGTTCTCATCATTGTACACATAGTGAATCGTGTCCTGCGGATTCGCCTTAATTAATACGGGGGAGATTGTCTGAAAACTCATAGCAGCCAAAATGTCTCCTAATATTTCTTATTGTTAACACTTTATCTTTGGTTTTCTCGAAATATTTTCGTAACTTTGTAGCTATCAAACACTTATCGCTTATGAAGTACATTAAAG
>JBNMIE010000079.1:0-10741 GCA_050873125.1 Prevotella sp. | reverse complement strand
TTAATGTACTTCATAAGCGATAAGTGTTTGATAGCTACAAAGTTACGAAAATATTTCGAGAAAACCAAAGATAAAGTGTTAACAATAAGAAATATTAGGAGACATTTTGGCTGCTATGAGTTTTCAGACAATCTCCCCTTACAAGCATTGCTATAGGAAAATGTTTGGAAAAGTTTTGCCACTTTTGCCACCTTCACTCTATTCCTTTATTTGTCAAAAGGTTAAAGGTTGCAGATACTCGTCATCATCTGCAACCATCTGTCACCTCTCCCCTATAGTTTGAGGTGTAACAAAATCTTCTATGGCTTGTGCTTACTAACAATAAGCATGCTGATTTCATATAGCATTATCATTGGCAGACTGACGACAAGCAGTGTAAACACATCTGATGTGGGCGTGATGATGGCAGCTATTGTCAAGATGGCCACGTATGAATGTCTGCGGTATTTACGCATCATCCCAGAAGAAAGAATATTCATCCGTCCTAAAAGCCAGGAAAGCAATGGCATTTCAAAAACGATGCCCATAGCCATGGACAACATAATAAGCGTATCCATATAGGATTGGAGAGAAATCATATTGACAACTTCCTTACTCACTTGGTATGTCCCCAAGAAACGGAAAGTCAATGGAAAGACAAGAAAATAGCTGGTCAATACCCCTAAGACAAACATCAGATACCCCCACCCTCCAATATATGTGGTATATTTCAGTTCTTCCTCATACAAGGCAGGAGCAATAAAACGGAACAGTGAATAGACAATGTATGGGAGCGCACACAAGAAACCTGCCCACATGGCCGTTTTCATATGAATGACAAACTGCTCCGCAAGTCCGGTGTTGATCAGCCTTATGTGAAAAGCGATGGAATCAGATTGCCCGAATATGTTTCCACAGCTATTGAGTATTCGATAGGTTATGAAGTTTGCATTCTTGGGCGCAAAGACGATTTGAAAAAGTTCATCCTTAAAGAAAAAAGCGATAATGCTGAAGACCATCGTAAGAGCGATAGCCTTCAGCACTATTGAGCGTAACTCTTCCAAATGTTCCCAAAAGGTCATTTGGTTGACATTCTTTCTACTTGACATCCTTTGAATCTGTTTTGTCGGCTTCCAAATCCTTTTCAATGCCGTTCAGTCCATCCTTGAATGAGCGTACGCCTTTTCCGATGCCATTCATCAGCTCGGGAATTTTTTTGCCACCAAAGAAAAGTAGTACTATAAGAGCGATAAACAATATCTCTTGCATGCCGATACCGCCGATTAACAATAGCATATCCATATTTTTCTATTTTATAAAGTTGTTGATTACATTCTTCGAATTCAGTGGAGTCTGGTCGGTCAGCTTCAAGTCTTTCACCATCTTCATGGTTCCCTGCTTGTACTTCTGAAAATGGGCGGAGGCGATGTGCTTCTTGTAAGCCTCCTGGCTGGCATAAGTCTCCAGAATCGTGACGATGCAAGGATTCTCTTTCTCGCCCACGGCATACATGGTCAGCACGCCAGGCTCTGTGCGGAGCGACACCTCCCCCACCTCCTTGGCATATTCCATATACTCCTTCAGGTATTCGGGATAAACTTCGATTCTTGACAATCGCACAATGCCGTCGGCTTGCATCTGCTCTTTGGCGCACATGCGGGGTTGCTTGTCGAGATTAAGGCATTTGCCGATAACCTCACCTGTGGCGATATAAGAATAAGTAGGAAACTCAAAGAGCACTGGCTTCAACTTCGTATAGTCGAGCTTGCCTTCCTTATCGAGCACATCGTCCGAGGCATAGGTGTTGACGATGGAGCAAACGAAACTCTCGAAACCTTCTGTCTCGTAGATGTCCTCCACCTTGCACTCCATTGTGACAGGAGCTTCGTCGATGACAGGACTTCCGTTCTCACCCATGTGATAGGCGAACACCTTCGACTTATCTGTCTCCGCACCGCTCACACTCCCCACATAGTCAGCCTTGTCGAGCATCGCCTGGCTCACGAGGTTGACAGACAACTTCTTGGATTGTTTGATTCCTTGGTTGGTATAATGCGCCTTGCTCATGGACACCATGATGCGGTCGTGCCCGATGATGCCTGTATGGCCAACAACCAGCCAGTTCACTTTTCCGTTCACTTCTGTTCCCACGACAGTCATCGGCTTTGGATAGAGAGCCAAGAGACTGCCTAAATTTTTCTTTCCCATGATTTCTGTTCCATTGTTTTGTGCCTTTGCTGCTATCGTCATACCCAAAAGCAGTAACAGCAAAAGGAATTGTTTCATTCTATTCATCCTTCTTTTCTATTTGTCTATCTGGCTTTCTATTGCCGCATTGGCGCGATGCCCCATGATGTCAATCTTGTCCAATTCACCATTGAATTGCTCCAACTCCTCATCAGACAGTCTCGCCATTGGCGCACCGACAAGTTCGTCAAGATGCCAATACTTGGTGGTGCCCGGAATTGCCAAGGTATAGGGTCGCATACTCAGCACCCAAGCGATGGCAAACTGGGCAGGCGTGATGCCCTTGCGCTCAGCCCAACGCTGCACCAATCTGATAAGCGGCATGTTGTGTTTCATTGCCTCTGGCTCGAAACGCGGGAGCACGGCACGACGGTCGGGCAACACATAGCGGCTGTTTTCATTGTGGATGCCTGTCAGATAACCTCTGCCGATTGGGGCATACGCCACAAAGTCGATGCCCAACTCCTCAAGTGTCGGAAAAATCTTGGTCTCCGGCTCGCGCCACCAAATGGCATACTCACTCTCCACAGCAGACAAAGGTTGCACGGCATGAGCACGGCGGATGGTCTTGGCACTCGCCTCGCACAGTCCCCATTGCAACACTTTTCCTTCCTTAATCAGTTTACCCACAGTCTCTGCCACTTCCTCGATAGGCACTTCGGGGTCAACACGATGTTGGAAAAGCATGTCGAGGTGGTCGGTTCCCAGTCTTTTCAACGAGCCTTCCACTGCCTTGCGGATATGGTCGGGCTTGCTGTTCAACTCTCTGGGGTTACCCTCTGCCACAGCAAAACCGAATTTTGTCTCTATTGTCACCTTGTCACGAATGGGGCGCAATGCCTCGCCTACCCATTCCTCGCTACCATACACCTCCGCTGTGTCGAAGAGCGTGATGCCGTGGTCGTAGGCACGGCGCACCAGGCGAAGCATATCCTCCTTGGTGGTACTGCAGCCATAATAGCCCACCGGACAAATGTCCACCGTACCCAAACCGATGGACGTCACGGTTCGCTTGCCGAGTTTGCGCTCTCCAAATGTTTGATGCTTAACACCGTTTGTGGCATTCGAGCTTAAATCTTTATGATTCTCATTCTTACCCATTGGCATTCCATTTTTTATCATCTTGCCCAGCATCGACTGGGACACCATAAAGCCTGCTCCTGCCAAAGCCGACTTTTTCAAAAACTCTCTTCTGTCCATTGTCAAAATCTCTTATAGATTAACCTCATTTCCAAGAACACTTCTTTATTTCATCGTAAACTTATAAGAAGCCTCACCCTTGTTTCCTCTGACAATGGCAACATATACATTGCCGGCATTCAGACCTTTGATGTCTGTAGCCTCGCCGTTGGAAGACATCATCTTGCATCCTGCGGCATCATAGATGTCAACGCTTTTGAAATCGCCGTTCACCAACAAGCGATTGCCTTTCACGGAAATGCTTGCTTGGCTTTTGCCCTTGACGGCAGAGATGCCTGTGGTTGTGCCAATGCCTGTTTTTGAGACCCATGAGGAAATCATCGAGTGGCAACCGCTCACCTCAAAGGAGCGAATCCAAAGATTCTCTGTGAATTTGCCCTGCGGAACCAACCGTTTGGCATCGGACACGACATCGCTTATTCCACTGCTTGCACTCGAAACAATCAGCCCGACTTTCTTGCCAGCCATCTTGCTTCCGTTCTTGAAGAGGAAAGTCTGCATCGGAGCAGCCATATTGTTCCACCACAATGGGGTGGCTATCACGATGTCAGAATATTGGGAGAAATCCACCTTCACGTCCTTGATGGCAGGATAGGATGAGGCATCGTCGGGATGGTTGCGAATGGCGGAAATCAATGCACTACCGATGGCGTAATTATTTGCTGCATAATCCAAGCCTTCTTCTGCAGGTTGCACTTCCACCAAGTCGGCATCTGCCAACTGGCTTTTCAAGTCATTTGCGATGGTGCGACAGTTGTTCGTAAAACTGTAATAGACAATGAGTGTCTTGGCTTGCAATGCCGCTGTGGTCATTGCCAATGCCATGAGTGTCAATAAAAATTTTTTCATTTTGCTATTGTTATTTTATGGTGATTGTTTGTTATGAGTTCTCGAATAATCCTATTTTACTTTCAACTTTGTTTTATCAAATCCCTTATAATCTCTATCTCATTGCCCTCAAGACACGATGCCTGAAGGTTCTGCTCGGACGGCAAAAACAAGGCGATGATTTCTTGCGGAGTCAAGTGATGACGATGCGCGATGTACTCCACCACATCATCTTGGCTTAATTTCTCTTGTATGTTCATTCTTTTTTCATTTTACGCTGCAAAATTAAACACACCTTGAATAATGGTGTATATAGAATCACTGAATATGTACCAAAATCATGGAAAATGGCTCTGTTCTTCTTTATTCTCGTGTCATTTTTCTATTTTTGCAACAGAATCTTAAAACAATCATGAGATGAGTAAGCTATTAAAAGTAAAAAATGTGAGTGACTATAGTGAGTATCTTGGTCATAAGGATTCCCACCCGCTCATCAGTGTTATAGACTACTCTGAAGTGTCGCCTGTTCGTCATTGCCTTTGCAACTATAGTGTGTATGGCTTGTTTCTTCGTGACGATGTGGCTGTAGACTTGACATACGGTTTCGGAAAATATGACTATAAGGAAGGAACACTGATTTGTGTGGCTCCAGGTCAAATCGGGGGAAAGGAAGAGGACGGAAGTCTTGTGGATATAAAAGGCTGGGCCTTGTTGTTCCATCCCGACTTGCTGCACGGAACCCACCTTGAACAGACCATCAAAGAATACACATTCTTTGACTACAGCATCAACGAAGCGCTCCACATGTCGGATGAGGAGCATGAAACCATCGTGTCTTTGCTGCGACAATTGCGTGACGAGATTGAGAACAACAGACGTGACGATTTCCAGGACACCATCATTGTTGCCTATTTGGAAGTGCTGCTCAACTATTGCCGCCGTTTCTACAATCGGCAATTCATGACAAGAAAAATAGAAAACACCGATTTGCTGAAGAAGTTCAGAAGCCTGCTTTGTGCGTATTATGATGACAGGAAGCAATTGTCTTTAGGATTGCCAACGGTACAATATTGTGCAGACAAGCTTTGTGTTTCCGCCAATTATTTCGGCGACTTAATCAAGAAATCAACAGGAGACACCGCAAGCCATTACATCCGTAGCTACATCATCCAACAAGCCAAAAACCTATTGGCTTCAGGCGAGTCTATCAACCAAGCGGCTTACGAATTAGGTTTTGAATATCCTCAGCATTTCAGCAGAATGTTCAAGAAATTCACCGGCGTAACACCAAAGGAATATATCAATGAACTGGGTAAAACGAATGACTAACAAGAGTTCTCTTGTCGCTTTTGAGAAACAAATCCGTTACCACCTGTTTCTTCATTCTGAACTCTTAGTTCCACCGTGTTGAACTAAGAGTTCAAGCCCCATGAAAAAATCTGAACTGGCTGCATGAGGACTGCCTCAAGGTGACAAGTGGTGACAGATGCGCCATCTGCCACCGACCATCTGCCACCCATAACCATCAGCATATCAATGAAATAGAATCATTGGTGGCAAAATTGCAAATCTTTTGCAAAAAACAAAAAAACAAACGCGACTGACATCACTGCCAGTCGCGCCTCTTTTAAGTTACCCTTAATCAATCTCTAATCTATTGAAAAAACCTAATGATTTAAACTTATTGTTTATGAGTATGCAAATATACTTTATTCTTCTGTCTGTTCTTGTTCGTGTGCAGCGATGAGCTTCTGCTGGATGTCGTTCGGCACAAGTTCGTAGCTGGCAAACTTGGTCGTGAACGAAGCGCGTCCACCCGTGATGCTGCTGAGCGAGATGGAATAGTTGCTCAGTTCCTTCAATGGAATCTTGGCCTGGAGCTTCTGATAACCAGCCTCTGAGTCCATACCCATGATGAGGGCACGGCGTCCCTGGAGGTCGCTCATCACGTCGCCCATGAAGTCGGCAGGAACATAGACCTCAAGGTCATAGATAGGTTCGAGGATCTTCGGACCGGCATTCTTGAAGGCTTCGGAGAAGGCATGGCGGGCAGCAAGCATGAAGGACAACTCGTTGCTGTCCACCGGGTGCATCTTTCCGTCATAGACCACCACACGCACATCGCGGGCATAACTGCCTGTGAGCGGTCCGTGCTCCATGCAGTCCATCACACCCTTGAGGATGGCGGGCATGAAGCGGGCGTCGATGGCACCACCAACCACAGAGTTGATGAACACCAGTTTTCCGCCCCAGTCGAGGTCTATCTCCTCACGGCCCTTCACATTGAGCTTGAACTCCTGGCCGTTGAACTTATAAGTTGTTGGCTCCGGCATACCCTCGGCATAAGGCTCAATGATGAGATGCACCTCGCCAAACTGTCCGGCACCACCACTCTGCTTCTTGTGACGATATTCGGCACGTGCTGACTTGGTGATGGTTTCGCGGTAAGGAATGCGAGGCTCCTCAAATTCCACGTTGATCTTCTCATTGTTCTCCAAGCGCCATTTCATTGTGCGGAGATGGAACTCTCCCTGTCCATGGACAATGGTCTGGCGCAGTTCCTTGCTCTGCTCCACCACCCATGTCGGGTCTTCCTGGCGCATCTTGAGGATGGCAGCCATGAGTTTCTCGGTGTCCTGACTCTTCACGGCCTTGATGGCGCGCGCATACTTGGAGTTAGGATATTTGATATAGTCGAAACGCCACTCACAGTCCTTGCCGTTGAGTGTGTTTCCGGTCTTCACGTCTTTCAGTTTCACGGTGCAGCCGATGTCACCAGCGTTCAACTGGTCGACAGGGATGCGGTTGGCGCCAGCGCAAGCGTAGATGGCGCCAATGCGTTCACGGGAACCACGGTCGGCATTGGTGAGATCGTCGCCAGCCTTCACACTGCCGCTCATCACCTTGAAATAGCTGACCTCGCCGATATGAGGCTCCATACCCGTCTTGAAGAAATAGAGAGAGGTAGGACCATTGGAATCCGGTGTGATTTCCTCGCCACGGGTGTTGTGTACCTTCGGCATCTCGCTGACGAACGGCACCACATTTCCCAAGAATTCCATCAAGCGACGCACACCCATATCCTTGCCTGCGCACACGCAGAACACGGGGAAGATGCTGCGGGTGACCAGACCTTTGCGGATGCCTTCACGGAGTTCGTCCTCGGTGAGCGTCTCCTCCTCGAAGAATTTCTCCATCAGTCCCTCGTCGTTTTCGGCGGCAGCCTCAACGAGAGCCTTGTGCAGCGCCATCGCCTTGTCCATCTCCTCTGCGGGGATGTCCTCAATGGTGGGCGCACCACCCTCGGGTTTCCAAGAGTATTTCTTCATCAGCAACACGTCAATCAGGGAATTGAAGCCTGGACCTGTCGAGATGGGGTATTGTATTTGGACGCACTTCTGACCATAAATCTCGTCCATGGAGGAGATGATGGAATCGAAGTCGCACTTCTCACTGTCAAGTTGGTTAATGAGGAAGATGACCGGTTTCTTGAGTTTTTCAGTGTATCGGAAAATATTCTGTGTGCCCACTTCCGGACCATACTGTCCGTTGATGAGAATCAGCGCCTCGTCGGTCACGTTGAGCGCGGTGATGGCTCCGCCCACAAAGTCGTCGGAACCCGGGCAATCGATGATATTCAGCTTCTTGTTGTTCCACTCCACATGACAAACGGTGGGGAACACGGAGTAGCCATACTCCTGCTCTACCGGGAAATAGTCGCTCACGGTGTTTTTAGCCTCTACAGTGCCGCGGCGCTTGATGATTCCGGCTTCATACAACATAGACTCGGCAAGTGTAGTCTTGCCGCTACCCGCACTGCCAACGAGGGCAATGTTTTTGATTTCGTTAGTCTGATATACTCTCATAATAATGTAGATTTAAGAGTGAATAATTTTTCAGGTATGCAAACATCCCGAAGGGTGTTATTGGTTTTCGCCGACTAAAGTATAAAATATTATGACAATCACCAAACTTTTCCCCCATTAACTGCAAATAATTTAAAACATATTAGTATTTTTGCATCAAAAATCACAATATCTTGGCTGGATTATACATTCACATTCCCTTCTGCACGAGCCGTTGTGTCTACTGCGGATTCTATTCCACCACGCTCCTGCCGATGCGCCAGCGCTACACCGACGCGCTCTGTCGGGAGTTGTCGCTGCGGCGTGACGAACTGCCCTCGGCGCCGTCCACTATATATATAGGTGGGGGCACGCCGAGCCAACTCTCTGTGGAACAGTTGCAACAGCTCTTCCTCACCATCGAGCGGCTCTGGGGTTCTGTGCCTCCCGACACCGAAGTGACCATGGAGTGCAACCCTGACGATGTGACGGACAGTTTCGCACAGTCGATAGCCCACCTGCCCGTCAACAGAGTGAGCATGGGTGTGCAGACCTTTGACGACAGCCGTCTCCGTTTCCTCCACCGCCGCCACACGGCGGAACAGGCACGGCAGGCTGTGGCACGACTCCGGAAGGCGGGCATCCGCAACATCAGCATCGACTTGATGTTCGGTTTCCCCGACGAGACGCTCGCCGACTGGAGACAAGACATCGACAAGGCTCTCGCCTTGGGTGTGGAGCACATCTCCGCCTACAGTCTCATGTATGAGGAGGGAACTCCACTCTACGCCATGCTTCAGCGGGGCGACATTCGGGAGATATCCGACGAAGAGAGTCTGGCGATGTATGACACACTCGTGGACAAGCTTGTGGCTGCCGGCTACGAGCACTACGAGATCAGCAACTTCGCCCTGCCCCACTTCCGCTCGCGCCACAACAGCAGTTATTGGCACGACACGGCTTACGTGGGCATCGGCGCCGCCGCCCATTCGTTCGACCACAAGACGCGGTCGTGGAACGTCAGTTCTGTCAAGCAATATGTGGAATCCATCGAGCAGGGAAAACGTCCCTATGAGAGCGAGGTCATCGACGAGGACACACACTATGACGACCTGGTCACCACAGCCCTCCGCACCCGTGAGGGTCTCAAGCTCGACACGCTCCTGCCCCGCCACCGCGACTATCTGCTCCGCACAGCACAGCAACACATCGACGACGGCACGCTTGCCCTGGAAGACGGGTGGCTGCACCTCACCCGCAAGGGCATCTACATCAGCGACGCCATCATGGCAGACTTGATGTTTGTATAGGCAATCGGGCAACCCGAAGATTGTATCAAGGACACATGGAACAAGAAACACGGAAAATCATACATATCGACATGGATGCCTTCTTTGCCTCCGTGGAGCAAAGAGAGCACCCCGAATACCGTGGACACCCACTTGCCGTGGGGTTCGACGGGCCACGTGGCGTGGTGTCCACCGCCAGCTACGAGGCTCGGCGCTATGGGGTACACTCCGCCATGTCGATGGCGAAAGCGAAACAACTGTGTCCACAGCTCATCATCGTTCCCTGCCGGCACGAATACTATAAATATGTGTCGTCACAGGTACACGCCATCTTCCAGGAATACACTGACCTCATCGAACCCATCTCCATCGACGAGGCATTTCTCGACGTGACCCACAACAAGAAGGACATGGAATTCGCACAGGACATCGCCAACGAAATCCGGGAGAAAATCAGAATGCAACTCAACCTCACAGCCTCAGCAGGCGTGAGCTACAACAAACTGCTCGCCAAGATAGCCTCTGACTACAACAAGCCCGACGGCATCTATGTGGTGCGCCCAGACCAGGCACTCGACTTCATCGGCAATCTGAATGTGGAGAGAATATGGGGTGTGGGACCGAAGACGGCGCAGCGCATGCACGCCATGGGTATCTTCACAGGCAAGCAACTGCGCGATGTCTCCCTGGCACATCTCTGCGAAGTGTTCGGCAAGATGGGCAGCGTGTTCTATGACTTTGCACGGGGCATAGACTTGCGCCCCATAGAAACGGAATGGACACGCAAGTCTGTGGGATGCGAGCGCACTTTTCTCAAAGACATCAGCACACGCTCCGCCATCATTATCGAACTGTATCATGTGGTGACGGAACTGCTGGAACGAATCAAGAAGAGCGAGTTTGAGGGAAAAACACTCACACTCAAAGTGAAATATGCCGACTTCACCCAAATCACACGCAGTCTGACACAGGAGAAAATACTCAAGCGCAAACAGGACATCCTGCCGCTCTCCAAGATATTGCTCCAACAAGTGGACACTTCCTCCCGGCGCATCCGACTGCTCGGCCTCACCGTCAGCAATCCCTCACAGTCGCAGTTGGAGGAGAATGCCCGACAGTGGATTGAGGGGTATCTGCCGTTCAGAGACTGAGTAGGAAGTAGCCTAACGGCATCATTTCACCACTCTGCCCGTGCCATGACAGGTGAGGCATCGGCCCGATCCGCTGCAAGAGGAGCAGCGCATCACCATCTTCTCCTTGTGGAAATTGTAGGAGTCGCCCATGTCGCCCGTGCCATTGCAACCCGGACAACGGCCAGTGCCATGACATGCATAGCAAGGCACCTTGTCGACA
>JBNMIE010000078.1:0-10826 GCA_050873125.1 Prevotella sp. | reverse complement strand
TTGTAGCGCAATTAATGTAGAATGCTCGTACCCCCATACGAGTTTGTATTTTATTGAATTTTTGAAAAGGCTTTCTTAGGGGGTACTGAGTAGTTACTAAATACATCATATCTGTTAAATCCCAATCGTATGAATGTATTGCGAGTATAGTTCGATACTTTAATAAACTTTTGTTTATCATTCCTGCTTTGTTCCTGTTGGATTCTTTTGTTTTCGATTTCATATTGACTATGAAACAAATCCAAGCGTTGTTTAGCTATGACTTGTTCTTCTACGTTCAAATCTTCTACTTGATAGTCGTTTACCATAACATGATTGAATTGACGAATCTTTGAGATATTAGCAAGCACATAACAAGTAATAGTGTCATTACACATATTTATATATAGGGCCATACATATGGTGTAGAAGGTTGACAACATAAACATTAACTGTATTTGCAAAGCATACTTATAACAAGTTTCAAAAGCCAAGCCTGTACAGCAAACCAGTATAAGAATACCAGCAAGAGTGAGTAAAAGTGAATTTATTAATTTGACCATATTTTTTTGATTTTCTTACAAAGATAGTGATATTTAATAAAGATAAGATAACAATACATAAAGATTTAAGAAGTATTAAAGTTCGATTTTGCAAAGTATGATATTAATGAAAACATATCATACTATATAACAAGAACTAAACTATATACTAATAAGGAAATATAGAAACTTTCGATATATTACAAGAGGTATTTTAGAAGCCAAAATAATAACTATGATTTGAATATAGAGGAATTGCATAAAGAATACAAGCCAAACACTGTAACTTTGCTTCTCCAGCGAGTACTTGTAAATTGGCATGAACTGTCGGGGCTTTTTTATAGAGCTATAAACAACCCAAGCATGCATGCGCATGTAAATACTACAAGTAGTAGAATAGTTGATATTAGGTATACTACTACCTTCAGTTATAGTTATTGTCTAAGCCCCAATAATGACTTTACTGAAAAAGAACAGTTTCAAAGCATTCTACTAAAAACTCAAGCAACATGAAGAAAGCTATGATTTGGCTGACGCAATTCGTTAAATGATATAAAATAGCAAAATCTGCCAATAACAATATAAAAGTAACAATACCAATAGTTTCCGTTTGAAACTGCCTTTCTGAATCTCAAAAAATATCAAGACACAAATTTGGCACATTTAATCATAAGCCTCTAATATTCAACGAAATTTAGCTTCGAGGAAGAGCAGACCATTGACGAACAGCCTGTGGTGTTTGGCAGAGAAGACCTGCTGGTGCGTCATTTCGCCACTAAAGATGACATAAAGGATGCCCGACCGCAAACGGAAGAAGAAGCTGAATGCGTGGAGTTCAAGCAGCCGAACGGCAGATATGCCGAATGGACAGACAAGGAGCAACCTGCATACGGTGAACAGCAACTGCGCATCACCGTGAAAGGCAAGCCGTTTGCACTGAAAGCATTCTATCTGCCAAGGTTCAACAAAGAGCAACCCACCATTCGAGATTTTGCAACTACCTGCATCAGATACAGAGACTTGAATGGCAATGACGCCATGCTGCAAGACCACATTCCTATGGACGGTGAATGCCTCGTGCCAACGCTCTGCATCAGATACGGCACGGAGGAAGACTATTATGAAGTGGAGGTGTATCGCCCCACGCTTATCAAGGAAGTGGTGATAGACGGCAAGTTGGAGGAATACCGACAGGACGGCGAAACTGTTGACCTGCCTTACATACTGAAAGACCGTGTGAGAGTGAACGACTTCAGTCGCAATGGCTATCAACCTTACGACTGCAAGGACATCGGCAATATCTATACGGAGGATTACCTCAATATCGTTGGCAATCCAAATACTGGCTATGCCGCGCTTGCTGCATGGCGCAGAGACACTCATTATCAAGCTCGACTGCTTGATGCTCTTGCGCCTGAATGCCTGATAGTATGCTTCGGACTGCCAGGGGAACAGCAAATGTGGAACGACATCCCTCATGTCGCATGGAACTACGATTGCCACACAGAGCCAATGGAAGGCAATACTGACGATGTGCCCGACTTTGGCATTCTGTTTCAAGACCACAGCGCAGCAAACAGTCTGACGTGCAACTATCCCATACAGCAGGACGATGACCCGTGGGGATGGGATGATGTGGAAGTGGACTATGTGAAATGCTTTGAGGTGGCAAGCAAGGCAAAGACGTACTTCTTCCTGATGAAACCGCTCATCGACATGGACGAGGAATGCATGAGAAAGAACCTGCTGAAGCCTTTGCTTGAAAGGCACAACGGAGAGATTACTGCCGAAGTACGAGAAGAACTGCACCGAATGGCGCAGGAACTGGGATTCGGCTGGGGTGAGATAGAAGCAATTATAGACAATAACAAAGAAAGCAAGATATGAATTTTTCTGCATTATACAATAACAACCGCACTGCCGTAGAAAGGGCTCTCACAGCCATGTGGTGCGGTGAGTCGGCTAACGAAAGCCAAAGGTCATATGTCAAACAGCTGAAAACGATTATCGGCAATCTGTTTGCACCAAAGAACGCTGTGCCTGTGGTGCAGTGTATGAACTCCTACATACCTGTGGCCAAGGAGAGGGAAGCGGAAGCCAAGGCATTGGTGGGCGGACTGTGGACTGCACCATATGCCCCATACCAGCATCAATATGAATGTTGGAATGCGCTGCTGAACAAGACGACCGACGATGGCAAGCCTAAGTCGATAGTAGTAACTACGGGCACAGGCTCAGGAAAGACGGAGTGTTTCATGATGCCGCTCATCCACGACCTTAGCCAGAATGTCAAGCCATACGAGATACAGGCTCTGTTCCTCTATCCGCTCAACGCTTTGATGGAGGATCAGAAAGAGCGTCTGGAAGAGATGCTCACATCGGTGGAACGCACCACGGGTGTGCATCTCACATATACGGTATATAATGGCGACATGCCAGAAATGGAGCCGAAAGCCACCGATGACTGTGAGGATGCGGAGAAACTGCGGCGACGCATTGAGCAGGTGACAGGAGGCAAGTATGAATACATCAAGGAGCCTGGCGAGAGCAGAGGCAGATATGAACTGCAGGACGCAAAGTTCAGCCACATGGTATATACCAGAGATGCTGTGCGCAAGATGCCGCCCAACATCGTGCTTACCAACCCGACGATGCTGGAATACATTCTGCTGCGCAAGGCTGACGCAAAGTTGACGGTAACGGAAAAGAAGAGCCTGAGGTGGGTGGCTATCGATGAGACGCATTCATACACTGGTGCTGGAGCTGCCGAACTTGCCATGCTGCTGCGCAGGGTGCTGCTGGCATTTGGCGTAAAGGCTGAAGACATTCGTTTTGCTACATCATCGGCAACCTTCGGCAACGGAGAAGACAAGGAGCAGGACGAGAGGGACTTGAAGAACTTCATCGCTGGCATTACTGGTGTAAGGACAGAACAGGTGGAGGTAATCGGCGGCGAGCGCATTGGTGAACATGAGATTCCACAAGGTGAGGACGAGACACGTTGGCGGAGAATCTTCCATGATGACTATGTGTCTTTGGACGAGCTGTATCCTGGCGCGGCAAGCATCAGCGAGAAGCTGCAATGGCTCGATGAGATGTGTGAGCGTGAAGCAGGGCGATGCAAGGCGGCAGGAAAGAATATGCCTGACATGAAGCTGAAGGTGCATTACTTCTACCGTGTGCCAAACAACGGATTGTATGTCCGTTTGAATGAATCGCAAGATGGTTCATTCAAGATATACACGGAGAATGCCATAAACAATAACAAGCAGACAGGAGAATCAATAGCCCCTGCCCCAACTCAGACACCGCTGCTCGAGCTTAGCCGTTGCAAGCATTGTGGCGAATACGTGGCTGTGGCAAGGGTTGACATTGAGAAATGGACGTATGAGGCTATCGCTACAGACGACAGCGATATGTTTGACCTTGAAGATGACGGGGATGAAGAAAGCAGCATGAAGTATGCCATCTTCGGACTGTCGAATGGCAAGAACGTGAGGGGCGATCATAACGTGATGTTCTGCATCTCGCCCGACGGAAAGCTGGAACCGCTCACTCTAGCCAATGCACCCATAGAGGGCGAATGGCATGTGGTGGGCAATCTGCAGGGATGTTGTCCCTACTGCAACACGAAGCAGACGAAGAGCCATAACACTGAGATGGACGTAGATGGCGATGCCAATGGAAACATGGAGGATAACCGGCTGCAGAAGTTCCGCCTGTCGGCAGATTTCATCTCGCGCATTCTTGCTCCGAGCGTGCTCGGCCAACTGGATAAGGGAACATCAAAGACCGGTGGCATAGTGCTGCATGACGGCCAGCAATACATCAGTTTCGTAGATAGCCGACAGGCTGCGGCAAAGGCTACGCTGAAGCAGAACCTTGAACAGGAGCGCATGTGGATATACAGCATCATCTATCACGAGCTGTGCCGCAGAGCCAGCAACGGACTGACCAAAGATGCTGCATTGGCGCAGGTGCTGAGTGCCATTCAGAAGAACCCGATGGAAGCGGTGAAATATGCTCAGGTGATTACCAATTTGTAGTCACCAGACCAAGCCGTTGTCAACCGGCAATTGAAGGAATTGTCGTGCCAACACATGACATGGGGCGAAATCAGCGACCTCATCAAAAAAGACCCTTATTGCCCAGTGTCCTGTTCGGTGTTTGTGAAGCGCACAAGCAACAGCGATGAGATTGAGGACGGACTGCCATCGGAGGAAATCATCGAGAAGTATGTGCAGAGCATCATGGTGATGTACCTGGCACACCGTCCTGCATCGGCTGCATCGCCTGAGAACATGGGATTGTTTGAGACGTGCTATCCGCAACTTGCAGGCATCAAACTGCCGGAGGCGGTGAAACGATTTAATGAAAACGTGCTGGAGAGTCCGGCGAACAGAATAACGGAAGATGACTGGCGTGACCTGATGCAGGTGTATCTCGACTATACGGTAAGAAACAACCAGTCGTTCTACCTGCACATCCCTGGCAACGACAAGACGGACATCTTCTCTACCGTTCGCTTTGCCACAGAGAAGCCTCGCCGTCGCCCTTTCAACAAGCCGAAGCTGGAAGAGGGCAAGGTGTCGCAGGCTCGTGTGGTAAGATATCTGTGCGCATTGATAGCACGTGATGATCCATCGCTGACCATCAACGAGGCGCAACGTCGGTATTTCAATGAAATCGCCGATGTGATTGACGCTCTGTGGGACACGCTAACGGGTGAGGAGTATCACATACTGCAGGTGGGCGAACGCCTTGACGATAGCGGAAAATGGGTGAAGGAAAAAGACGATGCTCCCCGTTTCAACTTGAACGACTTGTGCTTCAAGCTTTATGACGATGTGTATCTGTGCGACACCAAGGCTGATGACAAGCGTCACGCCGTGTGCTTGCGACCAATTGGCAACAACTTCAAGCGTTTCTCACCTTACCTGTCTGGTTCCACTCCCATCGAACTGAACGAAGACCTTCATGCCAAGTGGAGTGCGTTTCCTTATTATAAAGGTACTGCGGAGCAAGGCGACTTCGCAAAGATTGGGGAATGGGCGAAGAAGGAACGCTCACTGTTATGGAATAACCATGTATGGGGAGAGGACGGGGTGTTCTCCGACCGTCTTACGGATATTCATGCTTTCCCTAACTTGTTTGTGCAGCAAGAGCATACGGCTCAAGTGGACAAGAGTGTGGCTCGCGGATTGCAGTCGAAATTCAAAGACCATACCATAAACATACTTGCTTGCTCTACGACCATGGAGATGGGCGTGGATTTGGGCAATCTGGAGGTGGTGATGCTTTCAAGCGTTCCTCCACAACCTGCCAACTACAAGCAGCGCGCAGGTCGCAGCGGACGTAACAACAAGATAAAGAGTGCCTGCATCACGCTGTGCGGCTCTGACATCATCGGTCTGCGCACGCTTTCCGACCCTATCGGCAAGATTATCAACCGTGCCGTGCGTGTGTCTACGGTAGACTTGAAGAGTCCGCAGGTGGTGCAGCGTCACGTCAACTCTTTCTTGATTCGTGCCTTTGGCGTCTTTGCAGATGGCAAGAATGGCGGACGGCTCACTCAGAAGGTGGCAGACTATTACACCAACTTTGAGGTGAGGGTTAGCAACGGCAAGATAGTCATCCTGAATGGTGCCAACGAAGCTGACCCTGATGACCTATTGGGCAGCTGCAAAGGAACAATGTATGAGAAGTTTAATGAGATGTGCGCCAAGCCATTGGAGCAAGGCGTGCGTGATGATCTGGCTATTTTGCTTGTTGACACTATATATGAAGGTCAGTTGAATCAGGTGGTCAGGAATGCGCAGGAGGCCAACGAACGCATCTATTCAGAGCTGCGCAACAAACTTGTTGACTACAAGACGGCTTTCTCTGGCAAAGGACCTATCAGCGAGAAGTTTCGTATCAAACTGAAAATGCAGTACATCGGGGTGCTGTACAAGCGGTTGCTCAATTTCTGGGCGACCAGCCGTTTCACGCCCAATGCCAACATGCCAGTGAATGTGTTGACGCTCGATTTGAACAGTAGTGGCAAAAGGGATTTCTTCACGCCGATGACATCGTCGAATCCGTCTTATACGTTGCGTGATGCCATTGCACAATATGCGCCTGGCAATAGTATGGCTGTAGATGGGGTGGTATATATAGTGCGTGGCATTGAGGTGACCAATATGTATGACGACACACGCAGGGCCTATAAGATGATTTACCGCAACAATGACCGTACGGCTATAGATGACCCTAATTTGAGCAACGCTGTCAAGTGGTCAGTAAACGATGGCTACGGCCTGGAACTTGTGCAGCCTGTAGGGTTCATGCCTGACATGAATGAGGACAAGACCCGAATCATGGACAGCAACGTGTATACAAGGGTGAGCGCACAGCTTATTGATGCTGATGACTGGTCGAATAATGTGACGGAGCCGCACCTCTTCTCTGTTCGTCCTAATAGTGAGTCGGGCAATGCCAAGATTCTGTATTACAACGAGGGTAGGGGCTTTGGCTATTGCTACTGTCCTGGATGCGGACGGATGGTGTTGGAGGAGAATGTGGCAGACCCAAACAACAAGGGACGTTTTCCCTATGATTTCAATCCTTTGGCAAGACCTGCGAAGGAGGGACAACCGCCCAAACCCAACTATCATCTCGCCATAACGGGCAAGGATCTGCGGAAGCCTTGCTCTTGCTCCAACAAGAAAGATAAGGTGAAACGCAACGTCATCATTGGCGACTTGATTCAGACGGACTATAGCGAGATTCGCATCAGACATAAAGGACAGGACAAGTGGATGTCGAACCGCTCAATGGAGGAGAATCTGCTCTTCACGCTCGGCATCGTGTTTACACAGGCTTTGGTCGACATATTGGGCAAGGAGCGTGGAGCTGTCGACTTTGCCATTATGCCTAACGGGCATCTCTGTATCTTCGATTGCAATCCTGGAGGCGCTGGTTATGCCAACCAGATGGCAAACATCTCGGTGATGAAAGAGGTTGTCAAGGCTACGAAGAAGATGCTTGAAGAAGCGAAGCGAAAGAAATCGAAGGATATGTTGCTCGACAAGTTTACGCTGCGCTATGTCAAATATATTGATGTTGAGGCTGCGCTCAACTGGATTGCTGAGGAGGAAGAGGTGGGCGATACCATTCCTGCAAACATCAAGGAGGCGTTTCCTGGCCTTACACCCTCACAGGCAAATCTGCTTGACCTGGAGAAGGCGTTCGCTAACTCCCAGAAGCAGTTGACGCTCTTTGCTGACAACGATTTTGAGGAGTGGGACTATGACAATCCCGCTAACGGATGGCAGCCTCAGTTCATGAGCCGATTTGCAGCTAAGAGTGCAACGACTACATTCTGCCTGGTAGAATCAGAAGAGCGTACAATAGCTGAACCTGTCAAAGCGATCGTGCGTGAGGTAAACGCATGGACTAAGGGAGGGGAAACCAAAGTGATAAAGAACCCTTACCGCAGCAAGGGCGTATATCCATTGGCATACATTGATGACTATCTGTACTTCACCTGCAGCAAGGAGCACGCACAACTGAACGTGCAATGGGGCAACGACACGATGTTCTTTGTGCGCACCGACAATCCTATTGCTTCGGCAACGACTATGGACACGTCATTCTTGCCTACGACGAAACTGCTAAAACTCTCAGACAGCAACTATATGCAGATAGACTCAACGCAGCTCGCACGGATTCTACGTGACAACTCCGATGGTCTGGTAGATGAGTTCATCGCCTATGCGAAACAAAATGGAGGAGAGCTGGCCATCTCCTACCAGGACGAGCATCTGAAAAGTGTCATGGGCATGTTGCTGACAATTCAGACCATTGATTATTTTGTGAAACAGATTGGCTCCAATTTCTCCATGGAATATAAGGTGGAGAAATATAAGGACAGCAAGGGCAATGCAGTGAGTTTTACCAATAATCAGCCCTCTGACGAATTGAGAGATGCATGGCTGAAGGATCTCACCGAGGCATGGATTGACGACTTGAAGCACGAGAACAAAATAAATGGCAAACTGTGTCCTGTCGTTTCTGGCGAGAAACGCTCGCTGCCGCATTGGAGGGAACTGGCCATCAAGTGCGGAAAGAAGAGGCTGTCCATCTATCCCGATGGCGGATTCATCAATGAATGGAACATCGGCAGACAACCTGATGGGGAGTTCTACGATACAGCTACTATAATGTATGACACTCCTGTACACTTATATAGGAATAAGGAAATAAAATTCGACATAGAACTCTTGGATGTTGAATAGTGATTCTTAAAAAGGTGGGAAATAGAGGCTTCATGCTTCTTTTCCTACCTTTTTATTTTGGATTCTACAGGATTTAGTATGAATTAACGCATTACTTTGCTGTTAAGTAGGTAAGTAGGTGTTAAAAATTATTTTATAGTTCAAAGTAGACTGCTTGGCATTTGCCGCACTTTCTTTCAGCGCATCTGTACTTCCTGTTTTTTCAGTCACTATGCCCGCATAGCTCCTTCAAAAAGAAAGCACATCTGCACCCAAATAAAGCACGTCAAATATTAAACTAATTTTCAACACCTACTTATCAATTACCACACATTCATCCAACCTGTCAAAAGTCGTATCAATAAATGTGTAACTTATCCATTTGCTTGTATCAACAGATTGAAAATCCGCATATTGCTTGCGCACATACCGCAGTTCAAAAGCTAAGCGCAGAGTCCTGCTTTCCGCATCATCCCTATCCGTTTGCTTTGCCTCTTTGCTCGTAATGGCTCGCACCTTTACAATCTCGTACACGTCACGCACTCCATGTCCTTTGATATAAGGTATGAAGAAGTGGAGGTCTTGCAGGGCTATGGTTGTAGGAAACTGCTTGCCTGTGTAATACAAAGTTGCCGTTCCGTCCATGAACTTCTGATATTGCGTATTGTCTTCCTTCACCAGTCCGATAAGCACACGGTTGCCAACTTCCACATATGCGCCTTTTTGGGGAATGACATGGGCTATCGTCTCGCAGGACTTGGCGTGAATCAGTTCTTCTATGAACTGTTCCAACAGCTTCCTGTTTTCCGTATCCTTCGGACGAAGTGGAAATGCTCCGATATTCACCTCTTTTATCGTCTTGTAGAACTTCGACACAGCCACGTCATTTGGCTCTCCGTCGCCAGGGAAGAGTATATATCCGCCTATCACCTCCTTCTTCAAAGTGTTGGCATCATAGTCACGATAGTAGATAGCATCACGGTAGCGGTGCATCTGGTTGATAGCATCCTCTGGCGGCACATCCACGCCTTGCTCCCTGCCGTCAATGCGGTATTTGGCATCAAAGAGATAGGTCATCTTCATGCCTTGCAGCAAGTCGTTCTTGGTGAGTTGCAGCACGATGTCCGGCTTTTGCGGTACAGTGGGCACAACCACATCTTGCAGTCCCACGCTGTCGTTCTCAGCCTCAGTGTTCTTAGGGTTGTACACAAGTTCCGCCAGTTCCACACCATCCTTGCGGAACAGGATGCGTGAGTGCTCGCCCTTGCCGAGTTCCCATGAGAACACACCGTTCATCTCCATACGGTTGCGGTGTTCCACATCCGCATCATCCAGGCGCAACTGCTCCTTTACGATGTGGCTCACCTCGATGAAGCACCATATCTCGTAGAGTGTCGCTATGTCTTTTGTCTGCAAGCGGTACAGTCCGTCATTGAGCGAATAGGCACGCCGCAGCAGATTCCATGTGCGGTACACTTGGCTATAGCCTGTAGCCTTTTGCAGCACCATGCTCTCTTGGCTCATCCCCTTGAATCTGCCTACGGTGCGAAAGAAAGGATGCCGTTGCAGTCGCCTCAGAGTGTTTGAGGTGCCGAGCATGGCAGCTTTCATCGTGTCTGATGCCGTCTTTATTGTCTCTATGCGCTGGCGCAACTCTTCATACCGTTTGCTTATCTGTTGCAAGGCGAATTTCAGAAAGCGGTTTTCTTGCGTGTCGTTCGACCGTATCTGCTGTTCTATGCGATAGAGGTGGGCTGCCTCCTTTCGATGTTCGGCAAGGCGGTTCTCTATGTCGTGGGGTGTCTGCTTCAGTTTGTCTGCCCTTACATACGTTTCCTCGCCATGCAAGCGGTGGCGAGGACGATCGATGATGTTCTTGCAAGCCTTTATGAACTTCTGCTGTTCGCCCTCAAACACGCTCCACCATATTATATCGGGGTGTTCGCCCTTGGTGTCGGGAGAAAAGCCATGAAATGTGCGATGCATATAGTCGAGCGACAGCATGCGGTATTCTCGCTCGATGTCCTCTACGATGGTACGCCAATGC